>JAGHBT010000018.1 GCA_021160845.1 bacterium
CATTTGCTAAAATCAGGCTTTGAATTAATACATAATTATGGAATGGAACTCGTTGTTGTTTATTTACTGTTTGGTGGAATATTGATTAATGCCTATGTGAGAATAAAGAAACTAAAAGTTTACTTATTCTTCCTCATTCTGCCCGTTAGCGTTATTCTTTGTTTAACAGCGATCGCTTTATTTAATCTGAAGGTATTCAATGTAAGATACCTTATAGTTATTTTTCCGTTGTTTATAGCCCTTCTCGCGATAGGAATACCAAGAAAAGTTAAGGGCGCCAGTATTGTTTTAACATGCGTAGCGGTACTTATGTTTTTCTCCGATTATAATTATTTTACAAAGGGGGAATACGCCCGTGATAATATAAGGGGTGCGGTAGAAATAGTAAGCAGGAATGAAACCCCGGGGGATGCCATTGTGCTAATGGGGATCTACGCGGGGTTTGAGCATTATTATAGGGGCGAGATTAGCGACGAAAGAATATTTCAAGCTGAGCTAAATTCAGACAGTAACATTGAAAAGATAAAAGGAGTAGCTGGTAAAGCGGAAAGGGTTTGGTTTGTCAAATGCAGACAGTGGCCTCTCGACTCAGATGATTCGGTGTCAGAAGCCTTTTCCGGTAATATGAAGAGAGTTAAAGAATGGAAACTTTCAGGGGTAAGGGTATTTCTTTTTGAAAGGATACCTAAGTGAAATGCTATATCTTAATAGTTAAGATATAGCGGTATCATTAAAGATTTCCTTCCTATTAATCCATCGTTAGCGGTTGACGGTAAGGATTACTGTGGTATAATATTTAATAGATGGGTTGGTTCGCTTGGGCGTGACTAGCTGAGGAGCCCCGTTTGGAGATCCCGTCCTGTTCTGCTTGCAGTAGCATTTGCAGACTTGGTTTCTGATCTTTGGGTTTGTAAACGGGAAATAACTCCGAACCTCTTGAAAAGAGGGAAGGGAGGCTGAGATGCGTAAACTGCTGTTTTTTGTATTTGTCGGTTTAGTAGTTTTTTCTTTCGGTTGTTCAAGTTTGACTACTATTGGGAGGGAAGGTTGTGTTGATCCGCAGTTAAGAGCAGAATACATCGATTCACATCCTGAGGGGAATTTTAATTCCCATATATACAAGGGGGAGATTAAGAGAGGTATGAAGAGTGATGAAGTTGTTGCTTCATGGGGATTTCCGAATGTCCTGTTAGTCGATGACCATTTTAAGAGTCAACACTGGGTTTATTATACTAGGGGTTCAGATGACGGGTCTATTCTTATTTACACATTGGATTTTCTTAATTCCAATTTACAGGATTGGGATATTGAAATTAAAAGATTTACAAATTTCGGGCTTGAAGATAATGCTGCTATTCTTGGAGGGAGAAACAAAGTTTCTATCTCTTCTAATCAAAAAGGAAAGTGATCTGGGGGGTGTACGGAGCCTTATATTAAATGAAGAGGGGTGTTGGGGATGCGATATTTCTGTGTTTTCTCCGTAGGGGTGGAGTATTTTTTCTATTGTAAAGCCTTACGATTCAAACTATAATTCTCACGAAATGGGAGAGTAACATACATTCGTACTGTATGTTTAATAAGGACAGGAAAACGCTGTTTTTTTGTAGTTAGAGCGTAGCTATATTCAAGATATGGAGTATACCGTATGGGCAATTTGTTAAATGTCGCCGTAATGGCCTCGGGGAGGGGAACAAATTTTAAGGCGCTTGCTGAAAATTGTGCGCGAGATAACTTCCCTGCCAGCGTAAGACTTCTTTTGGTCGATAATCCCGAAGCTGGGGCTTTAAATGTTGCAAAAAGAATGGAGATAGAAACCTTTATTGTTGATTGTGGCCCCAAAGGGGGTACGATGAGCATGGAGTCGAGTAGGATTATATGCGATCTTTTTCAAGAGAAAGAAATAGACCTTGTTTGCCTCGCGGGGTTTATGAGGATTGTAAAAAAAGATCTGTTGGACAAATACCATGGCAGGATAATGAATGTTCATCCAGCTCTTCTTCCTAGTTTTAAAGGATTAGACGGACAGAAACAGGCACTTGACTATGGTGTACGTTTCTCAGGGTGTACGGTGCATTTTGTCGATAAGGGTGTAGATACCGGACCTATAATTATTCAAAGAGTAGTTCCGGTTAAGCAGGATGATACGGAAGAGACCCTGAGTTTAAGAATTCTTAAAGAGGAACATCTCGCTTATGTGAGGGCTGTAAGGCTTTTTGCTGAATCGAGACTTAAAATTTCAGGAAGGAGGGTTTTTATTGATGAACAATAAAAAGAAAATAGAAAGCTATTCAGGGTTATATGGGATTGAGCCTGTTCACAAGGGTAAAGTTAGGGATATTTATGACCTTGGTGACAAATTGCTGATCGTTGTATCAGATAGAATATCGGCATATGATTCGATTCTTCCCACTTTGATTCCCGGCAAAGGGGTTGTCCTTAATATGATTTCAGCCAAGTGGTTTGACTGGTTTGATGATATTCCAAACCATAAAATAAGCACGGATGTCAACGACTATCCGGATTCGTTAAAGAAATTTGCCAGTCTTTTGAAGGGTAGATCGATGCTTGTTAGAAAGGCTGAAAGAATTGACCTGGAGTGTATAGTGAGAGGATATATCACAGGCTCAGGATGGCGTGAATATTGTGAATTGGGATCTGTATGCGGGATTAGTCTTCCCGGCGGGCTTAAAGATTCACAGAAGCTGGAAGAGCCGATATTCACTCCGTCAACAAAGGCCGATTCGGGACATGATGAAAATATTACAGTGGAAAAGGCTGCCTCCATAGTTGGAAGCGATACCATTGAGAGGATTAAGCAATTAAGCCTGAGAATTTTTACCGAGGCCAGCCGGTATGCCTCCGGTAAAGGTATATTAATCGCGGACACAAAGTTTGAATTTGGATTTATTGACGGTGAAATAGCTGTTATTGATGAAATTCTGACACCTGATTCCTCGCGTTTTTGGCTGACCGAAGAGTATCAGCCCGGCAGAAAACAGCGTAGTTTGGACAAACAGTTTATAAGAGATTATCTGGATGAAAGTGGATGGAATCATGAACCTCCAGCGCCGGAATTACCACTAGATATAGTTCAGAAAACAACTGAACGATATAAAATATCTGTTGAACGTTTATTTGACGACATAGATTTAGAAAGGTATGGAGTATAAATATGAAGCGTGTTCTGATCAGTGTGACGGACAAGAAGGGTATTGAAGAATTTGCCGGAAAACTATCCGGGATGGGAATGGAAATTATAGCCTCCGGCGGGACAGCGGCAGTAATACGCGATTCTGGAATCAAAGTAACTGAAATAAGTAAGATCACCGGGTTTCCTGAAATTATGGATGGCCGCGTTAAGACTCTTCATCCAATTATTCACGGTGGTATTCTTGCCGACAGAAGTAAGGATTCTCACCTTGAAGAAGCGAAGAAACTTAATATTGAAATGATTGATATGGTGGTAGTGAACCTCTACAGATTCAGGGAAGCCGTTTCAAAGTCTAATCTGAGTCAAAGAGAGATTGTTGAAGAAATAGATATTGGAGGGCCGACCTTAATACGGTCGGCAGCCAAGAATTATCATTCCGTAACCGTAATTGTTGATCCTGAGGATTACACGGAGGTAATACGTTACCTTTCCGAGTCTGATGGAGAAATTCCAATCGAAGCCAGGCGTGGATACGCGTCAAAGGCCTTTCATTATACAGCTTCTTATGACGCGGCTATATCAAACTATTTCGAGATTATTACCGGAGAAGGGGCTTTCCCTGACGAACGCGTTATTTCGTTCCGAAAGATACGCGGGTTGAGATATGGCGAAAATCCTCATTTACAGGCAGCTCTCTACAAAAAGGAATCGGGTGACGACTACTTTACCCGGTTTGAACAGCTTCAGGGAAAAGAGTTTTCCTATAACAATATTATGGACATGCACGCGGCATTTATTCTTGCGAAGGATATTGGCCCCGGTTCCTGCACGGTGAACAAGCATATGAATCCATGTGGCGCGGCCGCTTGCGGTGATCCCTACGAAAGTTTTTTAAGAGCGAGGAAAACAGATCCAATGTCGGCATTTGGAAGTGTTGTTGCCGTAAATGGTATAGTTGATGAGGGGTTGGCAAAAGCGGCTAACGAAGGTTTTCTGGAAGTACTTCTTTCAAGAGGATTTACCGATGGTGCAAGGGACATTCTTAGCAAAAAGAAGAATTTGAGATTGGTAATTATGCCCGAATCAGAATGGGAGAAAGAACCTAAAGGAACCAATGTAAAGGAAGTTGGGCAACTGGTGTTAATTCAGGAAAGAGATACCGGATTTGAGGAACTGGAAAATCTTGAGTTTGTTACTTCACGAGAAGCTAGTATGGATGAGCTTAAAGCGCTTAAACTCGCATGGAAAATTGTAAAACATATCAAATCTAACGCGATAGTGATCTGTGACAGCGATGGAACCATAGGAATAGGCGCCGGACAAATGAGTCGGGTTGATTCTTGCAGAATTTCCGTGGAAAAAGCTCGGAGTACGGATTTAAAGATAAAAGGATCCTGCGCGGCATCAGATGCTTTTTTCCCGTTTCCAGACGGAGTCGAAGTACTCGTTCAAGCCGGTGTTAAGGCTGTCATACAACCTGGCGGGTCGATAAGAGATAATAAGGTAATAGAAGAGGCTGAAAAAATGGGGATTACAATGGCTCTTACAGGTACGAGACATTTCAAACATTAAGGGTAAAAATGGAGAAGAAAGAGTGGCACGGCAATTCAATTGTAATTCTTGATTTTGGTTCTCAGTATACTCAGCTTATAGGGAGAAGGATCAGAGGGAAAAATGTATTCTCTGTAATCCTGTCCCACGATGCGAGTCTGGAGGAGATTAAGGAAAGAAGTCCGCGTGGAATAATTTTATCGGGTGGGCCGGCCAATGTTGGTAAGCAGGGAGCTCCTGGCCTCGAAGCTGATATTTTTTCTCTTAGAATTCCCGTACTCGGTATTTGTTATGGAATGCAGCTTATTGCAAAGGCCTTGGGCGCTGATGTAAGGAAGTCGGCAAGGAGGGAGTTCGGACGTACTGTAATTGATGCTGATGTTTCCGGCAGGCTGTTTGAGAATACACCCGAAAAGCAGCGTGTATGGATGAGCCATGGGGTGAGGGTTGAGAGTGTACCCGAAGGTTTTAAGATTGAAGCTTCTTCGGATGATTGTAAAATTGCCGCTCTGAGTAACAAATCAGAAAATATTTACGGACTTCAGTTTCATCCTGAGGTTTATCATACAGAATATGGCGAGAAGATTCTTGAAAATTTTATTTTTGGAATATGCCACTGTGATGCTAATTGGAACTCAGAGTCATTTGTTGATATGGAGATTGAAAAGATTCGTGAGACGGTTGGGGATTCCAGAGTTCTCTGCGCGGTCAGCGGGGGAGTGGACAGCTCGGTAATGTCTCTTCTCGTTGACAGCGCGATTGGAAATCAGTTGTGTCCGGTATTTGTCGATAATGGTCTTCTAAGGCTTAATGAGGCTGAAGAGGTAAAAGAGATGCTTTCCGGCCATCTTTCATCCGAGCTTGTATTTGTTGACGCAGCTGATGAATTTCTTTCTCGGCTGAAAGGGGTCGTAGATGCTGAGAAAAAGAGGAAAATAATAGGCGAATGTTTTATTGATATTTTCGCGGAGCAGAGCAAAAAGTTGGGACCTTTTGATTTTCTGGCGCAGGGTACATTATATCCGGATGTAATTGAAAGCAGATCTACCTTTGGTCCCTCAGCGACTATAAAATCACATCATAATGTCGGTGGGCTTCCTGACGAGATGGATTTTCAATTAATAGAGCCTCTTTCTATGCTTTTTAAGGATGAAGTGCGGAGCGTGGGAACCTATCTTGGACTTCCGGAAGAACAGAACAATAGACATCCCTTTCCCGGCCCGGGTCTCGCTGTGAGAATTCCGGGAGAAATTTTACCTGAAAAGCTTGAACTTCTGAGAAAAGCGGACAAGCTGTTTATTGACGCTCTCAAGGAATTTAAACTATATGATAGTGTATGGCAGGCGTTTTCAGTGCTGTTACCTGTAAAAAGTGTCGGAGTAATGGGGGATGAAAGAACCTATCAGCAGGCTCTCGTTTTACGGGCTGTAACGAGCATGGATGGGATGACGGCGGATTGGGCTAAATTACCCTATCAATTCCTCCAACATGTATCAAACAAGATTATTAACAATGTCAGCGGGATAAACAGAGTTCTTTATGATATAAGTTCAAAACCACCAGCTACAATTGAATGGGAATAGGTGTACAGATATTTCTGCCGGGTAAATATTTAATCGGGTTTGAGTTATGATAAATTGTATTCCGGATGTGAAATTGAATGAAGAGTAAAATTGTAATTTCCTTACTTATATTCGGCATGCTGGGTTGTTCATCCCATGTTAGGAGTACCAACAGGGGGAAAACATTTGTTTATCCGCCTTGGTATCATTGCCTCGGCCTTCATAAGGTTAGTCAGACGCATCTTAGTATTTACTCAGCTTTCAGCGAAGAGTTTCAAAATCCACAGGGTCTTTTTTGCACCAAATTAATTTCAAAGGATGATTCCACCACCGATTATGACGATGACGAGCTGACAGTTTTCGGATTAAACTCCGGGGCGGGGCATATAATCTATAATAGCGGTTTATTTTCTTTGAAAATATCGGATGGTTCGGGCAAAGCAGTGGAGAGATTAAAAAATCCACTTGATCTGTCCGGTGACAGATATGGGAATCTCTTCGTTGCCGACAGCGGAAACAACAGAGTTGTACGTTATAAATTTTCTAATGACCGTCTCATACCCATCAAGGAAATAGTCGGGTACAATAATATTCCCTTTGATCACCCGTCCGGTGTTTCGCTCGATGGGGATTACTTGTATGTGACAGATAGCGGTAATGACAGAATTGCTGTTTTTAACATCGATGATGGGATGAATGAGGTTCAAAGCAAATTCGGGCTCGCGCCGAAGCTTATTGCCCCAACAGCTCTATCGATTGCTTCCAGGATAGATGAGTGGTTGTATTATAATAAATATTTTATCGTTGTTGTTGACAGCTTTGGGCAGCGGCTCTGGAAGATTCCGGCGGAGGGTGAGCCCGAAGTCTTCAGGTATGAATCGATAGTTGGTAATGGAGGGTTCAACCATCTTGATATTGATTATTACGGCAATATTTATGTAACAGATACGCTAGAAAACAAAATTCATAAATTCAACCGTAATCTCAGATACATAGTGGCAATCGGAGGAAACGCCAAAGAGGGGATTTCGTTTGATCAACCTCGCGGAATCGCGATTTATAAGAGGTTTGGGCAGATATTCGTATCGGAGAAATCCGGTTGTCAGTATTTCTGGATAGGGACGGATATGATGCGCTTCAAGGCAGTAGAAATGAGTTATAATAAGGAGAGTGGCAAATTTTTGATCAATCTTTCTTTCCTTCTGACTGAGTATTCCATGGTTTCCTTTTATATTGAGACCCACGCGGAGGATGAAAGATATACTATTTTTGAAGATTATCTGTTTCCACCGGGTTTTCATGACAAGATTATTGAAGGCAAATTGAAAGAGTTAGATTATATTGATATAGAGAAAATCAACATTCTCGCTATTATCAGGCCTACCTATTCTTCTGTGGACTTTTGCAAAGTGGTTAAAAGAGCACCCCTAATGAAATATCTTTCGTTAAAAGGGAAAAATCAGGAGTAAAACGCTTTTCTGGCGTAGCTATTGCTACAACATTTCATACTAAAGCACCTGTTCGACTAGAAAGGTACTAAAGATGACATTTATCCAGAGGTTTTTAAAGGTCTTTCCTAGGAGCTGTTTAAGGAAAGCCATAGATTATCTGAGCAGCGGAGATTACGCGAAGGCTTGCAGTCAATTCGAAATATACATTTCAAAAAAGGATCATTTCTCTGCAAATGATGAAAAACAAGAATTGATTAGAATGTACATGAGTGAAGCGTATATTGAATATGCAAAGATGCTCAGAAACAACGGCAAATTTCTGGAGGCTTATGACTTGCTCCAAAAGGTGATTAGCCTTGAACCTGAATATTCAGATGTTTACTATATGGCCGCTGAGTTGAACGAAAAGCTAGGCAGGCTGGAACAATCGCGAGATAATATACGAAGGGCACTTTCGATTAATCCAAACTATTTCAGCGCTAGAATGTTTCTCGCAAAACTGGTATATATATTGGATAAAGAATCCACAAAATGTGTTGAAGAGCTTCAAAAGAGTCTCTCTTGCGCTCCCGGATTCTATGTTGAAAAGGTTAACATATTGGCTCGTGACATAAAAAATGGTTCAGAAGAAAAAAATATATTGCTTCAATTTGATGACATATTACGCGAAAGAGCATCCTCCGCTCAGGTAAGCAAAGAAATCGCACTGGAGAGTATACAGCAAGGTGACTTCGATTACGCGATAACCGAACTGAAAAAGGCCTTGTCGATGAATCCTGATTTCGCTGATTTACACAACATGCTTGGAATTGCCTTCGCGAATAAAGGCTTAAAAGATGATGCTATACTGGAGTTTAAAACAGCATTAAAAATAAACCCCGAATATCTTAAAGCGCATATTAATCTTAGTTTGACATATTATGAAAAAGGCTCTTTCGAGGAAAGTTTAAAACATCTTGAGAAGGTTATGCAAATTGATCCGGAAAATGAACTGGCTCTTAATTTAAAAGAGGAATTGACCGCTGTTTTACAATAAGGTTAAGTTGTGTCTAAGGATTATTATTCAATATTAGAACTTTCTCCAATAGCTACCTACCAGGATATTCAAAAGAAGTATTTTTCGCTTGCCAAGGTGCTTCATCCTGATGTATCCGATGATATTCCAAGTAACCATGAAAGATTCAAAGATGTAAATGAAGCATATTCAATTTTATCCAACAGTGAAAAAAGGCGAGAATATGATGAATCGTTAAAAAGTGGGAAAATATCAACAAAATCCGCTTCCACGTTTATAAAAAAGAACAGTACAACCGCCGCGCTTGCATTTAAGCAGGCAAAAAACGCAATAAGAGGCGGGATTTTTGAACAAGCTATAATTTTATTGAAATCTGCGATTAAAAATGATTCTTCGGTAGCAGCGTACCATAGCTGGTACGGATTCAGTCTCGCGATGGCCAATTCTAACCTTCATGAGGCTCGTGATGAATGCAAAAAAGCAGTGCAAATGGAGTTTTATAACTCAAATTTCAGGGCTAATCTTGGTTTTGTGTATTTTCGCGCCGGGTTGAGGAAACAAGCTGTTGCTAATTTTACGAGCGCGTTGAAATGGGATCCTGAGAATAAACTGGCTAATAAATATATGGCTAAGTTCGAACAAAGTGCAAGCAGAAAACAAGGGCCTATCGATAAAATCATAACCTTCTTCAAAAAACATTCCTAATAGGAGAGCATTTAATAAGAGGGCACTTAAAAACAGGGTTGTTCTCTATTAAGTCAGTAGGTTTTCCGGGAACATATTCCTAAATTTTTATTGATTTTTTTGCGTGCTGTGAGTACTCTTTACCACCGAGGTGGTATAAATGAAGAAAACAGCATTCGTGTGTTATGGAAACAAAGCCCGGGATAACGTCTTTGTTTACAATGAATCGCCAAGAAATGGAAAGGGTGAAGAATTTTTTGCTTTTATTCTTCCCGGCAATCCTGTCTGGAACAATAAAATGAGGGAATTCTTCAGGATAGCTATTTCCACATCAAGAATGGGGTCGGCACAAAGCTACTTCATTGGATTTTTAAATAATCTTAAAGAAAAACTTAAAGAAGAAGCTGAATTAAAAGATATTTTTTCCGATTCGATAATTCTTCTTCTGATAAAACGCGGAAATGAAATTTATTTCCTTCATAACAGAGAACTAAACATAGTCCACTGGGATGGATCGGCTCAATCAGAAGAGATTAACCGATTCATATCAACAGTGGAATTTTCTTATGATCACGATGAGGGCCAGTCCGACCTTTTTGATAAGTCTCTTGAGGAATTATTTCTGCTGAGGAGGATCAGCAGTATATCAGGAAGGCATACGCTTATTTTTACTCCATCCGTTGAATTTGCCGACAGGTATAGAGAGCTATTTCTTAACAGTGTCTTTTTCCCGTCTTTTGAGGTTCCTGAAACAAAAGGAGTAGACGTAGGTGCCGACCTGCATCTACCGGCAATACACTGGAATACTGAAAGTCTCGAATATGTAACGAAGGAGAATAAATTGAACTTAGGTAGACAAAGGAAGATATCAATTCCTATGGTGTCAGGAATAGTTGCGGCAGTCCTTGCGGCAGCTATTTTTTTCTGGCCATTTTCAGATACCAAGGACACAAATAAGGGGAATAATAACATTTTACTGTCGGCCAGCGATGTTTCAAAAAAGCCCGGTTCCGAAGAAACTTCTGCCAATAAAGAGACGCAAGGTGAAAATACTTTCTATGAGGAATCTTCGGAAGCAGGTAAAACAACAGCAATAGTTCATGAACAAAATGAATCTGTGAAATCACAAAGTAACACAAATCAGAAAGTTATTAAAAGCGGAGTTCCTAAAATTGTAATGAAGAGAGTCTGGAGGAAAAAGTTTACACAGCCTGTAACTTCTTCGCCTGTTCTCTGCGGAAGAAATGTAATGTTTGGTTGCAGGGATGGGTTTATCTATGGCTTTTCTGATAATGGGGATTTTAAATGGAAGTATAACTTGGGGGCGGGGGTTGGTTCTTCCCCACTTTGTTCTAAAGACGGGAAAGTGATTGGGTGCGACTATCAGGGAGATGTGGTTTGTCTCAATCCGGAAAATGGGGATGTATTGTGGGAGAGTTCTCTTGGAAGTAAAATTATCAGCACCCCGTCGATTACGCGAAAAAGCCTTTTTGCGGGTACAATGGATGGAGACCTTTATTCCGTCAATTTGGAGAATGGTGGAAAAGGATGGAAAAAACATCTCGGTTCCTCTATTTGGTCTTCGATTGTAACCGGGGAAGACTACATCATCGTTGCTACCGTTGACGGGCATTTAATAAAACTTGATCTCCAGGGTAATGTTTTATGGAAAACAGACCCCGGAGGGGAAATTTATTCAACGCCTATTTGTCTTGAAAAGAATAATTTTGTGGTTATTGGAACAAATAATAAACTAATTTCTGCCTTTTCGTTGTCTGATGGCTCCCTGCTGTGGCAATACACGGTTAGCGGCGAGGTAAGAGGAACACCGGTAACAGATGGGAAAAGAATAATTATCGGTACTGACGATGGTAAGATATATTCACTAAGTATGAGCGGCAGGATTTTATGGATGCAGGGTATTGGAAATGTCGTAAGGTCAAAACCATTGATATATGGTGGACTTGTTTTTATTACCGGTTACAACGCAAAATTGAGCGCCATTGATTTAAACTCCGGGAATATTATTGATACATTCGGTGTTGAGTCGGCAATTTATTCTTCACCTATGTATTTTAACGGAAGAATATTTTTTGGTTCTAATGGCGGCTTTTTCCATTCAATCGACATAGACCGAAAAGATTGATTCGTTATACATAGAGCTTGAACATTTGCGGTGTTAATCAATTTCTTAGATTATGTGGTTTTATTGCCTGTTGATAATCAATCCCTCTTATATTAGTTTGATGATGGATTGGAGGTTAATGTGTTTAAAGGACTACTTGAAAAATTTTTTGGTGATAGAAAAAGCAGGCTTATGAAAGAATTGAAGCCTGATATTGACCTTGTCAAGGAGTGGGGTGAAAAACACAGAGCCCTCTCAGATGAGGAAATAGTTGGCAAAACTGCCGAATTTATTGAAAGAATAGCTGGAGATGAAACAACGGATGATATTATGCAAGAAGCCTTTGGATTGGTTGTGGAAGTGTGCCGGAGGAGGGTTGGAGACAAATGGAATGTGGCCGGGCATGAGGCAGTCTGGGAGATGGTGCCCTACGATGTTCAAATTGCAGGAGCAATATGTCTTCACAGAGGTTCTATTGTTGAGATGGCAACCGGAGAGGGCAAAACGCTTGTGGCAACAATGCCCCTCTATCTTAATGCCCTTGATAAAAAGGGCTCGACTCTCGTAACAGTAAATGACTACCTTGCTAAACGGGACGCTGACTGGATGTCTGGAATATATAAGTCTTTGGGTGTAACCGTTGGTTGTTTGCAAAATGAAATGAGTACGGATGAAAGAAGAAAAGCCTATCAATGCGATATTACTTACGGGACAAATAATGAGTTCGGGTTCGATTATCTGAGAGACAATATGAAACTTGAATTAGAAGATCAGGTTCAGCATGAACATCACTACGCTATTATTGATGAGGTGGATAGTGTCCTGATAGATGAAGCGAGAACTCCCCTGATAATATCGGGTCCAGTGCCAGGTTCATCTATAAGAGATGATTTTGAATTGTTAAGAGGCCGTGTAGATAAACTGGTTACAAAGCAGAAAAGATTGGTAAACAATATTTTGAGCAACATTTCTTTATCTGATGACGAGGATGAAGAGAGGGATGAATATGAGATTGGGAAGGCTCTTCTTCTCGCGCGCCGTGGAGATCCCAAAAACAAAAGATTTATGAAACTGAGGAAGAAAACCGGATTTGAAAGGCTAATGCTCTCCGTGGAAGCAGATTACATGAGAGACAAAAAACTTCATTTGTTAGATGAGGAACTTTTTTTGGTTATAGACGAAAAGTCGGGGACAATAGATCTTACCGAAAAGGGTAGAGATACGTTGAGCAGCACCGACAGGGAACTTTTTATTCTTCCCGATTTGGGTGAGCAACTTCATAAAATCGATTCTGACCCATCGCTCAAGAGCATGGAAAAAATTAAGAAAAAGGATAAAGCCTATCGCGAATATGCATCAAAAAGCGAAAAGATTCATAATTTTAATCAATTGCTTAAGGCTTATACGCTATTTGAGAAGGATGTTGAATATGTTGTGCAGGAAGGCAAAGTTTTGATTGTAGATGAGTTCACGGGCAGGCTCATGTCCGGTAGAAGGTTCAGCGACGGGCTTCATC
>JAGHBT010000051.1 GCA_021160845.1 bacterium
AGTGCTTGAAAACCGTAAACACCTAATATCTCAACTTATACAGAATTTAGAATTAAGGAAAAATTCATTTTCTGAAAAGGAAGTTGAATTAGATAGGATTAATTTGGCACTGACCAGGGCTGAAAAGGCAAATAATGAACTTATGGATAAACAGATGGCTGCTAGAATTTCTATGGCGAGTAATCCGGAATGGAAGGTCACGATTTTAACCCCGGCTACTAAGGCAAGCAGGCAAAAAACACGTGACTATGTAAGAATAGCATTGGGGCCATTCTTTAGTCTTCTGTTTTCTATAGGGTTCGCTTTTTTTATAGATAACCTTGATCATTCTATAAAGAATGTCGCTGAAGCTGAAGAAACGCTCGGAATCAACGTATTGGCTAGTTTCCCGGATACTGAGACAAAGAAATAAAGGAATTATGTACGAAGAATTTTACGGATTCAAAGAGCTTCCATTTAACGTGACACCTGATCCAAAATTTCTTTACAGGAGCAGCAGTCACAGAGATGCCCTTGCATATATTACATACGGGGTTTTTCAAAAGAAGGGTTTCATTGCCCTAACCGGCGAGGTCGGTGTTGGTAAAACTACTATTGTTAATGCGTTTGTGGATTTATTTCAACCATCGCTGGAAGTATCTTTTATTTTCTCTACAAAATTCCCGTTTGAACAACTTCTCTTTTTGATCTGCAGTGATTTTGGACTCGAAGTTGATGGAATGAACAAAGCGCAGATGTTTCTTCATTTAAATAAATTTCTAATAGAACAATACGAAAACAAAAGAAATACCGTACTTATTATCGACGAAGCACAAAACCTGTCAGTGGAAGTTCTAGAAGAGCTTCGTATGTTATCGAATCTGGAAACGAGAAATAAAAAGCTAATACAAATAATGCTTGTAGGTCAACCTGAACTTGAAACAATTCTTGATCTTAAACAACTACGCCAATTAAGGCAAAGGATCCCCCTTTTATTTAGGATACCAGTACTGACTCACGATGATCTTTCAAAATATATAGATTACAGATTAAAAATTGCCGGAAGGGGAAGTAAAACTCCCCATTTCACGAGTGATTCAATCGAGGAAATCTATCATTACAGCAGGGGTATTCCAAGACTAATTAATGTTTTGTGTGACAGGGTGTTGCTCGCAGGTTATGATTCTAATGTAAGAACAATTGACGCAAGAATAGTAAGAGGCGGGATAAGAGACTTGGAAAACGAAACGGTTCGTGCCGTCGGAGGGATCGGCAAAAGCATATAATATTACGCCGTTAAATTATGAAATTGAAGGGAGTTTACCTTTGAGTAAGATTTTCGATGCGCTTCGAAAGGCCGAAAAAGGTGGCAGGGGAAAAGGTGGGTTGGGTATCAAAGTAAGTAAATATTTGAAAAAGCCATTGAGCGCGAAAGAAGATGTTTTTCTACAGGGGCTGGACGAGGATTTTCGACGTTCTCTCTTGACACTTAGGAATTCGATTGACTCAGAGATGAGAGACAAGGGTACAAGAGTAATAATGTTCACTAGCGCTCTTCCAGGCGAAGGTAAAAGCACGATTGCCGTTTTTCTCGCAAGGATGATGGCTGTGAATGAAATGGAAAAAATAGCAATAGTAGATTGTGCGGTTAGAAATCCCCAAATACACCAATTTTTTGGAATCAACAATCAGAAGGGAATCATCGATTACCTGTCAGGTGAAGCTAGTTTCTCTGATACAATACACACTATCGATGGAGGAATGCTTGATGTAGTTACTGTGGGTGTCGCAAGGGATGCTAATGTTGTTCAGTCTCTCTTTCGCTCGGACAGGATGAATGCTTATGTCAGCGAAATTGCAGAGAACTATGATTATGTATTGGTGGATACTTCTGCAATCCTTAATGCTCCGGAAACTCCGATTTTAAGTTCCCAAATGGATGGAATAGTACTTGTTGTCCAAGCGGGAAAGACAAAACGGGAGGTTATAAGGAGGGCCGTGTTGGATACAAATAAACAGGGGGGAATATTTATTGGTTCTGTACTTAATAGAAAGAAATATTATATACCTGAGTTTATTTATAAACGGGTGTAAAAATTGAGAACTATGGATGATGGCAAATCCCCATGCTCGAAGCCTAGCCTTTTTTATCCAACTGGCACCCACGGCAAACAACTCGCGGGATGGTACCACGATTACTTTTGCCCATTTATTCATTCTGCGGCTGATCAAATTTTAAAAGAGATTGGGAAAGAGAATATAGATGGAATTCTCCTGTGTGGAAGTTTCGCGACAGGAGAGGGAAGTATTGTCTTGTCATCGTACGGCACTCTTTTTCTTTCAGATATAGATATAGTAGTAGTTATTAATTCACTTAGTATTCACCAGAGCGTCTTATCCGGTAAAAGGAAACTTGGAAGTAAATGTGAAAGATTGTGGGGTGACGCTAAGTTTAGAGGTAAAATAAACATCGGGATTTACTACTCGACAGAACTTTATTCCTTGCCGCCGAATCCCGGAGTGTATGACATGAAAGAAAAAGGACTCATCTTTTTCGAAAGGGAGGGGTTTGCAGATCGGATTCCGTTATATAGACCAAACGATATAACACGTGAAGAAGCTATAATATTAATAGAAAACAGGGTTGTCGCTCTTCTTGGCGCTCATCGGTTAATCTATGAAAAAGACAAGGAATCCAGCCTTGAATTGATTTATGAAGTGTCACGGGTTTACACTGACATATTGATATGCGCTATGATATTTACCGGAGAATATAGAACTGGATATAAAAGCCGTTTGGAATTTCTTAAGGAAAACAGGGAACACAAGGTTCTTTCCGAATTATTCCCATTCGATATGCTAAAAAAAATCGAAGAATGGACTCTGTTGAAATTAGATCCATCTAGCTCAGAGATAAAAATCAGTTCGAGAGAATTGTGGGAAGAATGCGCTTTAGACTTATTTCATTACTGGAAATTATTTCAATCAGCAGGATTTCCAAAAGAGGCCAAAAATGTAATTGAAGACTTGCTGTCAACACGAAAGAGTAAATACTCATTGCCGGTACGTTTAAAGTTATGGAGAAATTATTTTAAGCGTTTCTCTTTACCATTAAAGATTGTCAGAATTTTTAATACAGGAACAGCCATTTATAAATATAGTCCCAAAGAATTGGTCGCAAACTATGGTATAAGGTTGCTTCATTGCAGGATTAATAATGGGGAAGCTTCCTATGTAAACCTTCCTCCCGGTTGTTTCCCGTATGATAGCCCCGAGTGGAGTAAAGCGGCAGAGGAATTGTATTCTCTCTGGGTTGAATTCATCTCGGGATAAAAGGAGTAAATAAATTGAAATATCCGATAGTTGTCGTGCTTATTGACGCTCTTGGGTTTTTACTTACCGAGCGGCTGGGATTTCATCCTGATGGACTTTCCAACAAAATGAGGTTGCGTACCGTACCTGGGTTCAGTCAATCCGCTATTTCGAGTATCTTTACGGGTGTTACCCCTGATAAACACGGGAAATGGATGATGTATTCGTTTGCAAGGAATAAATCACCATTTAGATGGTTATCAATAATTCCTCAAAATGTTTCAGAAAAAAGACTATGGCTCAAGCGTTTAATTAATTGGAAACTCAGGAATATCGATGAAGTTAGATCATATTACAATCTGTATGATATACCGAGAAACGTGTTGCAATATTTAAACTTGCCGGCAAGGAGAAACATTTTTATGCCTGAACAAAATAGAGAAATGAATACTGTAATAGATGAATTGTCACGAAGAGGTTCACGTATCTTTATTAGAGATTATCATACCCCGGAGGTGGTGGCTTTCGAACAACTTGAAAAAGCGTTGAGGACTTCTAACGCCGATTTCTATCTGCTTTATACAGCAGAGTTGGATTCCGATTTGCACAAGTACGGAACATCCCATGATAATATTAATGCCCATTTGAAATGGTACGGCAAAAAGCTTGAAACTCTACTTTCAATCAACAAAGGGATGAAAATGTTAGTATTTGGTGATCATGGAATGTGTGATGTACACGGCTCTGTGGATGTCATACAGCAAATTGAGTCTCTTGATGTTAAAATACCTCAAGACTATATCCCTTTTTACGATTCAACAATTGCGAGGTTTAAGATCTATTCCGAAAGAGCTAAAAGAGTTATAACGGATACACTTTCGAATCTTTCTTCGGGAATGATTCTTGATAATGCTGAGAAAAAGAAACTAGGAATTTATTACACTGATAATGCATACGGAGATATAATTTTTCTGGCAAACGCGGGAGAAATAATTCTACCAAGTTATATGGGAACACTCCCTGTGGCAGGGATGCACGGTTACCATCCGGACAACGAATGTATGTATAGTTCTCTGTTTACAAATGTTGATTTTAGCGTTAACAATGGATCTATTATGGACATAGCCGGTTTTATACTACCGGGATTTAAATCTAAAACAGGAGAATAGAGGGTGAGGATTGCCAAAATAGGGGAAGCTATGTCCTGGAATGTGATTGCAAAGCTAGCACGATTCATCTCCGGACCCGTCGCTTACATTATTATTGTTCGCAGCCTTGGAGAATACAGGTGGGGCGTACTTAGTGTAATAAAATCTGTAATGGGATTCGCGTTCGTAATTGTAATGTTGGGTGGCGGAAAGGGACTGCTAAAATTTCTTCCCGAATTAAGAGTAAAAGGGGGAATGAAACCATTTTTTAAAACACTTAAGAAATTGTTTTTAATTCAATTTTTTGTTTGGATGGGGATGATTTTGGCAGTTTGGCTATTCTCAGACACAATCGAAGACTTTTATAAAGTAGAGACTGGCAATTTTCGATTGCTTCTGGTTATCGCCGTTGGGTTCGTATTATTTCAGGCAATGATGACGGTAGTTATGAATATTCTACAGTCATGGTACGAGACAAAATTGTTGGGGTTTGTGCTTATTGGAGGAAATCTGATTTACCTTGCTTTTCTGATGTTGTTTCTTGGCTATTTTAATCTTGGTATTAAAGCGATTCTCCTCGCCGGAGGGATTTCCAATATCGTAATGGTTCTTTTGCTTTTCCCTAAAGTTCGTGATTTGGTCCACAAAGAAAAGAAAAAGTCTATGAATGTGCCCGGATTGGGTGAGTTTATAAAATTCTCATTTCCATTTGTCGTAACCGGTATTCTTAATCAGGTTGTTTGGCGACAATCTGAAGTATTATTTCTAGGACATTTTACCGGCATGGAGGAGGCTGGTTATTTTGAACTTGCCTACAGGGTCCCACAAATGGTTCTTGAATTTATTCCACTTTCAATTTGGCCTTTAGTTATGGCCGGCATATCAGAAGCCTACTCAAGAGACAGGAAGAGTCTGTCGAAAGCCGTGAATTTATATTATCGTCTTCTTTATATTGTGATTATTCCGATTACAGCTCTTGGATTCGCTTTTTCAAAAGCACTAATTCCTATTTTATATGGTGACAAAATGTCGCCTGCGGGTAATTACACGCAACTCTTTTTTATTGTCTTTTCATATTCATTTCTCTATACTCCGATGAGTATGGCTCTTTATGTTATGGGTAAAAGCTGGGCCAATATGGTTGTATTTTTCTTTCTGGCAGTAGTTAATATTGCTTTGGATATTGTGCTTATTCCCGTTTATGGGTTGTGGGGTGCATTCGTTCCTGTGGCTTTCGTTTTGCTACTTGCTGTTGTAGCATTCAATTTGGTAGTAAAAGGCTTTGGGAAAGGCATTAATGTGCCGGCAATGTTTATATTGAGATGTTATATAGCAGGCTTACCCGCAGGATTACTCGTGTTTGCGGCGTCAAAATGGAACAGCCCGGCAATTCTCGGGATAGAGATCGTTATCGGGATCATTTTGCTGGTTCTTGGTTTCAGGTGGATGAAGATTATAGGTGAAGGGGAGAAAGAAATAATTATGAAATTGTCTTTTCCTTTTAAAGAAAAAATAATATCAATTTTTTAATAAAGTGAGAATATGTATAAGAAAAAAAAGATATCGGTTGTTATCCCATGCTATAATGAAGAAGATGGGATTGCTCTTGTAATAAAATCTCTTCCTGATTTTATCGATGAAATAATAGTCGTAGATAATAATTCAAACGACAGAACGTCCGAGGTGGCAAAGGAACTCGGCGCGCGAGTAGTTTTTGAAAAGAGAAAGGGGTATGGAGCAGCTTATAAAGCAGGGTTGCCTGCCGTAACAGGGGACATCACTGTAACGATGGATGGAGATGGAACATATCCTGTTGAACAAATTGATGAATGCATAGATCACCTATTAGATAATGGTCTCGATTTTGTTTCTGCATCGCGTTTTCCATTGAAGGATAAGAACGCAATGAATATTTCAAATATAATCGGCAATAACGTATTAACTTTTGTAACTCTTATATTATTTATGAGAGTGATAAAGGATTCACAATCTGGAATGTGGATATATAGGAGCAAAATATATTCCCAGTTGGGCGTAAAGAGTGATGGGATGCCGCTTAGTGAAGAAATTAAGATTGCAGCGATAAAAAATCCGGACCTCAAATTTGATGAATATCATGTTAATTATCATCTACGTGTTGGAGAAGTTAAACTGAACAAATGGAGAGACGGATTTGAAAACCTTCTTTATCTTTTAAAAATCAGGCTAGGTTTATTATAATTGTTTGATCAAGAAACGATACTTTTTTGTTCCACTTAGAAGGGCGCCAAATGTTTAAAAATATGATAATGATAATAATTACAGTAATTTTAAATACGACCGGTCAATTCATGATAAAGGCGGGTGTTAATAAAATAGGAAAAATTGATTTTAGTAATCTTTTCGCTTCGTTAGTCGAAGCTGCTACAAATGGATTTGTCATTGGGGGATTTTTTTCCTATGCTCTTAGCGCTATAATGTGGATTGTGCTTCTTTCCAGGACACAATTGAGTTGGGCATTCCCAATGGTAAGTTTATCTTACGTAATTACAGCATTGGTCGCTCCTATACTTTTAAACGAAACATTTTCCTACATGAGGTTTGTTGGCATTCTGATTATTTGCCTAGGGGTCTTTTTTGTGAGCAGGACATAGTGTTTTGCGGAGTTGCTTTTTTATTTATTTAAGTGGAGGAGTACGCTGCTTTGAAGAATCAAACAGCGTTCCTTGTATTTAATTTAATAGTTGTTATTTTATCATTCCTGACCGGTATCAGGTTTGTACCTGGCCCTGAGCTATTCGGGGTTATCCTTTCCTTCTATTCTCTTCTAATACTGCCCGCAATTCTCTTTTTTAGTCTTTCAAACTATACTTTTACATCTTCTTTAAGAACTATATGTGAATTATTTATCGTTAACCTGACCTATTTATTACTTCTCGTTTGCATGGGTTTTATCCCTGGAATAAGTTTTTTTATTATTTCCGCTACAGGAACTTTTATTAATATTCTTCTA
>JAGHBT010000296.1 GCA_021160845.1 bacterium
GTTTTATATTTTTCACTCTAATCATTATTCCAAGTTCTTCTTTTAACATCTTCCCCACATCTTTAATCTTACTCCTGGTTTTTATTAATTCTTTATTATTATCAGTATATTTGGCAGCCAGAGTTAACTCTTGCATTTTTAATTCAATGAAGTTCTTGTAAATATTATCCACGTTTGTCGTCTTGCTTTTATTCCCCAAGAGATTATTGTAAACACCATACATCTCTTTGACCCCTCCGCTTTTGGCAGCAACAAGTCTATTGACTATTTCTGCAAGTTGTTCCTTTTCCTCTGTAATATCGTCAAAGTCTCTGGTATATTCTTCCAGTCTCTGCAAAATAAAGCTCTCTTGCTTTACAATATCAACAACTCCCCACTTTTGGCCCGCTTTAACCTTCCTATCACGCCAGTATTCAATTTCTTCCTTCAATGTCTTCATCTCTTCAGAAAAGAAATCGTCCATTTCAGGAGGAGTTTTTACCATAACATAGTGTTCCCTGTAGGCGTTAGTAATCGCGTTAACAGCCGCCTCACACAAAGCAGAATTCCCTGAAACATATTTAACCCATATTACATTGGAAGTCGATATAACGCCTGCTTCTACTTTTCCTAAACTCAGCCGCGGTGTCGAAACATAATCATCCGGCAAATATTCAGGTAATTTTTCTTGCGCACTTTTAATTACAATCTGAGATTTAACCATTTCAATCTGTGAAGCGATGTCTTCTTCCCACGGTATTGCCCTTACGTATGTGCTAAAAACTCCTTCCGCCTGCCCTCTCTTTACCAGCATTGTACTTGTCGATTCATAAAGTGACGGCTCTTTCATATTAAGAATTACAACCATCAGGACAGAAAAGAAAACAATTCCGAAAATAACCCATTTTCTCCTGAACAGTACTTCAAGAAAATCTTTTACGGTTGATTCCTTTTCGCTATTTTTAATAGTTTCCATAAATCCAGCCTACTCACTATTGTGTATCTCTCAACCTATAATAATCGTAAATTGCCTTCGTTTGGACAAATTGCCATCCGCTAAGATACAAATCGACAGGACGTTCAAAGATATCCAGGAATGATCCTACAAAACCGCTTACCTTATAAATCCTGGATTTTGGAACCATAATAATATCCGATGGTTCAATCTCAATATTATATTCATAGTGATTACCGTCAATGATCTTCTTCAAATCAATCTGTATACCGACGACATGTTTTGGACCAATCCTTCTTACCACGATAACGCCATTTTCTCTGGCTTTCTCTGTAATACCCTTTCCAAGAGCAAGGGCTTGAAGGAGAGTTCCGGCTTGTTCGGCCGGGTAGCTTCCCGGACTTTCAACTTCTCCAAGCAGGTAAACGTACTTGGGTCTGAAAATTTGCTGGATTATTGATATATCTGGATCACGTATAATCCTTGAAAACCCAATGGTTAGGATACTATCCAATTCAGAAATTGTTTTCCCAGCCACAACAATCTCTCCAAGATAAGGATAAGTAATTGTCCCATCCGGACCTACTCTTATTCCTGCATGGGAATATTCATCGTTGTAAAGGAAATGTACGTCAAATACATCACCGTATCCCAGTCTGTATACCTCCGACATGTAAGTATGCGGCAAACTGTCAGGAGAAAGAATGCCTGTTTTAATTTCGCCATTTCTGGTATCAATCAATTTGTTTCCACTGGAACATCCGGCAATAATAACAATTAGGTACATAAAGCAAATAATATTTATATATTTATATAATTTTATAATCACAAGACGCCTCATATTTGCGGTACTGAAATTAAAATATAACAAATTCCCGTATTTACCCAAACCAACAAGGAACATTAGCTAATATTACAGTCTATCAGAAAAAAATAAAGGCAAGATGTATGCCAGAGCCTTAATAAGCGCCTTTTCTGGCAATTACTGCCGGAAAAGTCTTTAATATAATCTTTAAATCGGTTTGAAAACTCCTTTTCCTTATATACTCGAGATCAAGCCTCATCCACTCCTGAAAAGCAATATGGCTTCTACCCGCAACTTGCCAGAAACATGTAATTCCCGGCGTAACTTCCAGCCTTTTTGCCTGCCATGGTAAATATTGGGCGACCTCGGAAGGCAAATTTGGTCTGGGTCCTACGATACTCATTTCCCCTCTTAATACATTAATCAGTTGCGGGAGCTCATCCAAGCTCGAATGGCGCAGAAAATAACCTACCCTGGTAATCCTCGGATCATTCTTCAATTTAAATATCGGCCCATCACTATCACTTAGTTGTTTTAGTGATTCGACAGTCTTGTCAGCTCCTTTAACCATTGAACGAAATTTGTATAGATTAAACTCTTTGCCGTTTTTCCCAATTCTTTTTTGCCTATAAAAAAGAGGGCCCTCTGTATCTATTTTTATCAAGACTATAATAATTGGTATTAATGGTAAAACAAGTATAAGAATGAATATAGCGACAACAATATCAAAAATCTTTTTTGTAACACAGTACAAACCGCTTTCTTTTCTTTCTGGAAATGAAAGCATTTTCAACATCTGATCCCCTTCTACATTTGCAGTATCAGCCTGTTCTATCTTAGGGCAACCAGCCATTTCATCCTCCAATAAATCAAATGCCCAGGCTCTTATGGGGCCCAGGCACAAAAAAACATTTGCCTATACTACATAACACCCAATAAGATCACCATTGTCTCGGTCACGATGTTATCTACATTAGCAAACGTTTATATATTAAGAAAACCTCCTATTTCTATAATTTATAGTACCACAAAAAGGTATTTCTTGTCAACCCAATTTTTGCGCTTTGTCTAAAATAATTAGATTTTTTTCCTATCAGACACCCTATAACCATGAATTGTGGATACTGGGATTTAATCATCGAATATCATATTGGTGCCTCTGTTTATCTTATCGGCAGATCGGGGTGATGTGCAAGGCCAAAATATGCACATTACCCGTTAAAAGCTTATGATAAAAGCGCGGAATATAGGAGAGGAATCATTATCTCATGATGTCCCGTTAAAGATATCGCATCTCCACCAAAAGCAGCCGGCCTGTTCAAAACATTCTGTGTGGGCCTGTAATGATTAATCATATCCATATTGCACACAGTGATATTCTTAAAAGAAACTCCAAGGTTTCTAGCTATGCTGAAAGATTTTAAAAAAACCTCCGGCATAATAACAGCTGAGCCCACATTTAAAACGACGCCACCATTTCTGCCCAGGTTTTCGATCCTTGCTGCAAATATACGGAAATCTCTGTGCGACATTCCACCCCAAATTGATCCATTAAATCCATGATGCTGATGCAAAATATCGGTTCCAATAGCTATATGTACAGTAAAAGGAACATTAAATCGATAAGCCTGGGCCAATATGCTGCTTCCCGCCCAACGCGCTTTTTTTTTCAAAATAAACTTGCCAAGAGCTTCTCCTAACCCAAGTCCTTCTTCATAGCCTTTCTCCGCCGCTTCAAAAGCCAAATCAGCAGTCTCTTTAGTAAATCCGAATTTTCCTTCTTCAAGCCTTTCCGGTACATTTTCAGACGTTTCCCCGAAGAAAGCAATTTCAAGATCGTGGATAACCGACGCTCCATTAGTAGCAAGAGAGGTTATATATTTCCTCTTCATAAGATCAATAAGGTACGGTGACAACCCGCATTTGATAACATGAGCGCCCATCATCCAGGCAATTTCATAGTCCTTGCGCGATAATGCTTTCCTCATAGCAAAAACCAGTTTTTTAAAAGCCTTTGTTGCAAGCTGATTTGGAAGAGAATCGTACCATTTTCTGAATGATTTTCCCCCTTTGACAGGTTTTCCAAAATCCTGTTCTCTAACTTTACTTTCCCGCTCACTAATTGAGTATCTTTTTAGTTTTGTAAGATCAATTTCTTTAAATTTACTCGACATTGATAGCTCTCTTGCTAATTCCCGGAACCCGAGGTTCGTCTTCAGACAATTCATATTTATTCAGTTGTGCTTCAAAAGATCCAATTAAGACCTTTGAACGCAGTAGAACAGGCATTTTAACTATATCATCGGTTAGCCATATTGTTAATTTGCCCTTTTGCTTAAAAATGCCACTTGTTTTTAGGACAGGTTCTATAACAACACACTTAAAATCTCCCGCAGGTACACTGATTTTTTCCTTCCTAAGCACCTTGATATAGATAGGATAGTTCTTTTTATTACTATGATTAGCCAAAAGAATCGCTTGACCCGGTATCAGCGCGATCGTTCTTATATAATAAAAAGCCGATAAAAAATCTTGGGTACTGGGTGCTATTCTTGTTTTTTCATCCTTATAAATCGCCAGGTGGTTCTTTTGGTCAAAATCAACGAATTCGTCTCTTCTATAATTTCCTTCGCGTATATGTTTTTTAAATTTTAGAGAATAGAGATTATCATAATCTATAAACGATTCATGATGATCACGTACCTTAAAAACAAGGTCGAAGGTACTATTTGATCTTGCTATAGAGAAAATGTGATAACTTTTTACAGAATCCAGGATAGCTATATTTCTGACCTCAAGAGAAGCCTCTCCCGCGTTTATTAGCCCATATTGAAGACTAAAAACAAGCCGTTCACCTACACCAAAGGAAACTAACTGCGGAATAGGTTTTACAATTACAAAACCATCTAGATTATTGTTCCGGTTTTCAGAGATATCGCTATTTAACCATCCCTTAGTATCCTGATTGGGTGTGGTAAGGGAAATAACTTTATCCGCGGATATAAGAACTACGGTAGATATTAACACCGCAATTACCATTATTTGAATCGTCCTTTTATTTTTCATTTTCACTCATCTTCCCTTAAATTTGCATTTTTATTTTCATGAAAGACCTAATATGTACTCCGAACTGAGCTCTGCACCTCGACACAAACGATTCGAGCCGAATTATTTTGACCTTGATTCACTCAATAATATTTACACTAACATATTTAACGAAAAAAGCATTCAGTTAACCAGCAATAATTCTTCTATAGACCTCGAATGTTCTATCTACAGTTTCACTAATATCAAATCTTTTTGCTCTGAGACGGGCATTTTCCGAAAACTTTATCCTTTTTGTTTTGTCCTGTATAAAGTCACAAATAGCTTCGGCAAATCCCTCGCGGTCATCGGGAGAAATAAGTATCCCCCCATCCTCTCCAAACACTTCTGGAATTCCTCCGGTATCGCTGGCTAAAGATGGAAGCCCGGAGGCAATAGAAGCTATAAGAGCCGTGGACAACCCCTCCATATTAGAAGCCAGAACAAAAACATCAAAGAGCGAAAGAATATTCTCAAGTGGTGGTTCTGCCGGCTTAAGTATTACTTTTTCCACAAGCCCTTTTCCTTTGATAAGAGTTTCAATCTCCTTCTCAAGACTTCCTTCTCCAACAAAGACAAATTTACATGAAGGATATTTATTCAATACGATTTCAGCAGCATCGAGCAAAATCGAATATCCCTTTTCCTTTTCAAAAGGAGCGACAGTTCCAATTATAAAATCATTTTCATCGAGGTTCCATTCTCTTTGAAGCTTTTTGTCAGGTTTTAATCTCTTGAATTTCTCAATATCAACACCGCTCGGAATTACCGTAATCTTATCTTTGTCAATCCCCGCATTTATCAAAATCCTCTCTATAGCCTTGGATATTGGGATATAGTGGGAAATTCCTGTTCTGTATTTAATAAATCCACCAAGCCCTCCGGATATAGCAAAAGCTACACGTCTACTCACTACAAGAGGAGGAAACTCACGATTAATCAATTTCGCGAGCCTCGCGTGTGTATGTGCCCTCGAAGTTTGAACATGTATAATGTCCGGTCTTACTCTTCTTACAAATCTGTTAATAGCAAGTGGCGTTCTGAATGGTAGAAATTCAAATCCTGTCTGAACAACTTCTATCCTGTTGTCAAGTTTGCCCACAATTTCGGAATCAGCAGATGCAAGCATACTCACCGTACACCCTCTGTTAATCAGTCCCAAGGCAAGCTCGAGTGTCTGATATTCCCCACCCCTGAGCCCCTTTTCGCTATTTATAAGAAGTACTTTCAAGCGTTTCTCTTTTCAATCTAAACAGAAGTAGCCTAGTTATTTATCAAATACATTTTAAAATTGAATTCGCAAGTTGCTATAAGACGGTATTCCTCCATTTTTTATTCAGACATATATAATTCTACCAAATAAAC
>JAGHBT010000039.1 GCA_021160845.1 bacterium
ACATTTACCCCTAAAGTGAGACAGAGGAGAATATTATCCGCCTCTTGGAAAGATCCCAACATAATTTACACTGAAATATATACGACATCCAATCCTGCTAATGTTGCGTTTACTCGTGAATTCTACCCGAATTTACTAAATTGACAAGATGCTGAATTATTTCTTTATCAAATTTATCAGTTTGATTCATTAATTGATTAATGCCCTCTTTGTACGAAAGCGCTTTTCTGTAAGGGCGATCGCTTGTCATAGCATCAAAACTGTCCGCGATAGCAACAATCCTAGCTCCAATCGAAATTTCATCACCCTCAAGACCATCCGGATATCCACTTCCATCCAGCCTTTCATGATGATGCCTGACAAGATCACGCGCGGATTCAAGAAATTTCATACCCTTGATAATATTAGAACCAATTTCGGGGTGGCTTTTTATTACTTTCCATTCCTTTTCCGTCAATTCGCTCGATTTATTCAAGATGTTTTCATACACACCAAGTTTACCAATGTCATGAAGAGTCGCGCCAAAACTCACAATTTCCTGTTCTTTCTTACTGAGACCAATCTCTTCAGCCAGAAGGTTCGCGTATTTCGCAACCCTTTTAGTATGTCCGTTCGTATAAGGATCCTTTGCCTCAATAGTCGATACAAGAACATTGATTGTCGAAAGATATGTGCTCTGTAATTCAGAATATAGCCTTGAATTTGCAAGCCCAATAGCGGCGGAGTGGCATAGAAAATTGAACATCTCAAGATCATTTTCCGAATAATTCTGATTATTTATTTTTTCACCCACTAGAATAATTCCAACAAGATTCGATTTAACAACCATCAAAAAACAATATTTAAATCCAAGATTGAATAAAAATTTCTTTTCTTCCATGGCTTCACGGGGAATATTATGCGCTGCCAAATCAACAACTCCCCCATTCTCTATAAGGTACTCAATCAATTTACTGTCCCTTGAAAAACTTAAAGTTCTTAGAATATTGTCCTGTACTCCCATACCACCGGCAAAGGTCAATTTCCCGGTATCCAAGGACTCGGTGTTAAATATTGCCACCGAACTTATTCCGAGATGTCCTATAAAAGTCAAAGACAACACATGTATAGTTTCCTGTGGTTCCTGAAGTTTATTCAAATCCTGGCTCAAATCAGAAAGAGTACGTAAATTCAAGATCTTCCGCTTTAGCTCCCTACTCACACTGTCATAATCCGACCGGCCCTTTTGAAGTTCCATCTCTAGAAATTGATTTCTCTCTCTAATATCCTTTTTCGCATCCGCATTAAGAAAATAATTATTAATCTTTGCTACAATCTCAGTTACGGAAAAGGGTTTTTTAATTATTTCTTTCGCACCATACTTAAACGCTTCCATGGGTAAATCCAATAGGATATCATCCGACATCATAACAATCGGAATATCACAGTTCTTTTCATTCGAAAGTATGCGGCTGCAAACCTGGAAACCATCTATTTTTGGAAGAACAGTATCGAGTATTATGAGGTCAGGATCAAATAGCTCAACCTTTACAAGGGCATCCTCCCCATCGTAGGCCGATTCAGTGACATATCCTTCTCTATCAAGAGATTTACTGATTATCTCTACTACATTGGGGTCATCATCAACTACCAGGATATTTCCGTTCAAAGCCTATCCCTTCGCCAAAACTGCTTTAGGGTCAACTGATTTCGCGAGTTCCCTTTCTATAATCTTGGCAAAACCAAGAGTGACCTCTCTATCATACCTAAGGCCATAATTTTCTTTAAGGGTTTTTAACGCTTCCTTCTCTGATAGAGCAGTCCTTGTAGGTCTATCATGAATCATCGCGGAATAACTTTCTACTACTGATATTATCCTGGCTCCAAGCGGAATTTCCTTACCTCTGATCCCCCGAGGATAACCCTCTCCATTAAATCTTTCATGATGATTTCTTACTATCTCCACAACACGATTATCAAATCCCATCCGCCGTAACATTTCGGCGCCGTCGTCAGGATGTTTTTTAATCACAGCCCATTCTTCCTTGGATAGCTCTCGTGGACTTTTTACAATAAGATCACTTATCTTGATCATGCCCATATCACGAAGAACTGTGCCGTAAATAAGATCTTTGAAATGTTCCTCAGGATAATTTAGTTTTTTCGCGAGAACCCCGACATAACGGGAAACAAATTCCGATGTACCCTTTAATAAAGTATTTTCTTCTATCATGGAAATCAGAGTTTTCACAATTCCCAAAGTTCTTTCATTCTCGCGTTCAAACATAACAGCGTTCCTGTACGCGCTTTCTGCAACACTCGCCAGAATATTCAGAAACTCAAAATTCTCTTTCTCCATGTCGTGTCCGGAGAGCCTTTTCCCGATTACAAAAAGACCAACGAGCTCATTATTGATTGTAAATGGACAAAAATATTCAAAATCATTTGCCTTGAGAGATTGTTTCTTATTTTCCCCGACAATACTATCAATGCCGACTAGAGTTTTCCTTCTTCCGTAATCCTTAATACTGTTTATATCAATACGCAAGCCCTCTATATTCGCTCTTTCAACCCCTTTAGAAACAACAGGAATTAAATAATCATCCTTCTTTTCAAGAAAAAGAGCCGATTCAATGCCACCCTGGGCTATAGCCGTTAACAGAAATATATCCAGAAATTTTTTCTTGTTGCGTATCTCATTAAAATCCGAACTAATTGAGAAAAGAGTTTTCAATTCCAGAATTCTACGCCTTAAATTCCTGTTAATGTCTCCCTTCCCTCCAATACTAGTTTTCTCAATCACCTTACCTTTCTCATTGAAAGGTGACATTGGAGCTTCGATCCATTCGGGAGGAACATCTTCCTCATCGTTGTTGAAAATCTCTGAAATAATCTCTTCTTTGTCATTCTCCCGAACAATCCCATCTGATTTATCCAATTCAGGCTCACTGGAATCCCTGGTTGAATCAATACCGTTTCTCTCCTTTGATCCTTCAATATTGGACCCTTTAACAATTACCATATCCTCAGAGTCGACTTTTTTATTTGTGGGACTTACTTCCTGAAGAATGTCACTGGATTCCTTCTCACTTTTTTCACCACCAGAATCATTTTGATCACCATCATCGTACATCATCATAATTATTCCATCAGCATCATTGTCAACGGTTCCGCCCGCTTCCTCACCCACTAAATTATCTTCTTCAACCCGGGGAAGCAATTCTTCTGAAGCATTCAAAGCAGCTTCGAGAGTTGAATATATCGGAATATCAACATCTCCACTTCTTAGAAAATCAAGAACAACATTATTTGTAACAACGAATCTAACGGAGCATTCCCTCCTGCCGCATCCGATCACAAAATCCCGAAATATTCTAGCAACACCACCACCCAGAGACGACAAGTCAAGGAAGTCAAAAATTACTTTACTAAATTCCCTTTTTAGACATTCCTCAACAAGCTGTTCTATCTTATTGTTTTGGTGAAACCCCAGCTTGCCCGACACCCTGAATACCGCGACATCGGGCTGATCGGTTTCTACCCTTTGAAACAATGTTTTTGCCATATTTTATCTCCAGCTAAACAATCTGCTTTAAGAACTTACAACTTCTTCCTGAGCTAGCCATTTATCCAGCACACTCCTGAGAAATCTCCATTCACTTCCTACTTTCTTAGCTGGTATCTTCCTTTCCTTTGCCAAACGACATACTGTTTTAACGTGCATTTTAAGATAATCAGCCGCTTCAACAGAAGTCATTACATCATGATTGTCGTCATGTCCACCGATGATGATTTTGCCGTAGTCATGTTGTTCTTTCGTCATGACAACCTCTCTATCGTTTAAACCACGCACGCGGTTACCATTGCAAATTTATTTTTAAATCGTGTCAATCGCAACAGAACCGGATCCATCAAAGGCAACCTCAAGCCCTCTCAAATATTCAATTCTGCTGAAGATCAACATTATATCCAGCACCGCGCAATCATGATCGCCAATCTGCAGTAAATAATTGGAAATGGATGCCCAGTGTTCTTCAACAAGCTGACCAGCAACGCCTTCCAGTTTGTATCCATAGTCTTTGGAAAAGATTCCAACCCTCTCTTCCGCTGACCCAATTACAATTATGTAATTATTTTCATCTCCGGGATTAATTTCTTCAGACGCCAATTCACTCATTCCAAAAACTGGTATCTCCTTATCCAGAGACTTCATGTAATATCTGCCGCCTTCTAGAATAACTTTATCCGTATCAAACTTATAGATCCCTTCCATGCTGTAGGAAGAAATGCATATTTCTTTCCCGGATACATCAAAAACATAATAATCGGTTTCATTGCCGGTTCTAGGAAAGGTAAATTTAAATCTTCCTTCTTTACCTCTCCCGGGTTCAACCCAGAGCAATCCTCCCCGATCTTTTAAGATATTTCTAACAACCCGTAACCCTTTATAGAAAGCTACCGGGTCATCGTGATCTATTTCAGAATCATTAAGATAACGTGTATAATTATCCCTTATAATTACCTCTAAATACGAACCCTTGCATGTAATATTCAGCTCTATAGTTAGATTGTCATCACTATTAAGCACTGGTAACGAAATTATATCAAAAAGACAGTTCTCGAGAATTTTCGAAATAGCAGAAGCGGATTTTCCACTCATAGAGAATTTATCAGTGTTCGTATGAAAACTTACTTCCCACCCCTTCATACCACTGTATATATCTACAATACTCCTGATACCACTGACAAGAAGACTCCCCGAAATCTCAGCAGAAGGATAGTCTCTTCTGCCTGACATTTCTTGTATAAGATCACCCACAAGATTTATATAGAATTTACTTTCCTCAAACTTCAGTTCAAAATCCTCTGCCCTTTCCTCCCATCGATCACTATTTTCAATACAAGAATCAAAACCCTGCTGTAAGTTCTCAAATAAACCAATCAACTTTTCAAAGGCATTAAAATCAACCTTTTCGAGCTTTCGGGGAAATGTTTCTATATAAACAACACCTTTGTCAGATTCCATATTTTCAGCTGATGAACCAGACTGAGTATCCTGCTCACATTCCTCTGCCAGCGCTTCGATTTCCTTCTTCACTCCATCAAATAAAGAGGTATCCCAATTATCCTTAAAACCTTCCGAAGAAAGGGAGTCAGCAATTTGTTCTTCAGCTTCAAGGATTTCCGATACAACCTGAGACTTGTTTTCATCCCACCGGCTACATTCAACGTTAGTCTTTTCCAAAAACTCACGAAACATAATAAGAGTTTCACTCCATCCACCGAGCCCAAGCATTCTTGTGCTTCCTTCAAGG
>JAGHBT010000007.1 GCA_021160845.1 bacterium
AGAGTACATCGCACTGGAAGCGTTCTGAACAATTTCAGGAAGGATTTCGAACTGGTAGTGGAAGAAAGGATAGTAGTCCCTGAAATTTTCAACACTCGATGTCTTTTTATATTTTCCACCCGTGCTACTCATTGTTTGTATAGAACCCGCTCTTTCCTGATAAGTCTTTTCGAATAATTGATGGAACTCCTTCTTTTTTTTCAGGAGTTTCTCGCGGGCAACTTCGTCCACATTATCAGAAGTCAGATCAAGCCTCACCTCGAACCTGTCGGTGAGCTTTGAGAGTTTGCTCCTGTCAAAGTCCGCAGTCAGCGTATCGAGTTTTTCCTGAGAGGTGACAACCAACCAGAGCTTACCCGCCCCCTTGCCGGCAAATTCTTCGGCTATTGCCTGAAGCTGGGACAACCTATTGTCTGATTTCTCAGAGGTTACGTACTGACCGATTTCGTCTATTATGAATACAATCCTTCTATCATTTTTTTGAGAATATTCTAAACAAATCCTGGCAAAATCGACTGGTGTGAGGCTGTTATATTTATCAACCGCCGACTTGAGGGACTCATTCGCTGTTTCTTGCGTAAAGTCGTGTTCATTTACAAGAAATTCCACCGCTTCTTTCCTAAAAATACCGGGATTTTTCCTCACCATTTCCCAACTTTCGTTCTTATCGGTTACATAGCCTTTGAACTCTTCCAAAAGCCCATAACTATTAAGTTCAAACTCCATTGCTGCAACATTTGGATAATCCGAGTAACCGAGAGACTTTAAGAAGCTTTTATACATAACTTTTTGCACGGTTTCCTGATACCCCGAGCTTTCAGCGATTATTTCAAACATTACGGTGTGTGTTGGAAACCTATTCAGCGCATCTATTTGGCCTGTTATGAACTCTCGTTTGTCGCTATTCGCGAGTCGCTCTTTGAACTTCTCACGCATTATATTGCCGCTGGGAAGCGTTTGATTCATGAGAAGGTAGCCAAGAATTTTGGCGAAGTATGATTTACCTGAGCCAAAGAACCCCGAAATCCAGACTCCTATTTTGCCTGTTGAATTTTGGTTGAAATGGTTCAGGAAGGTTTCGAGGTGGTTTTCTATCTGGTGGGTAACGATATATTCAGAGATCTCTTTTTGCGCTTTTTCGAGGTTTTGTTCGCTTGCCTTTATAACAAGGGCCACTTCTTCTTCGATGTTCAAAGTGAAGAGTTCCTTTAATCTTTGCATTTTGTTCCCCCCCCAATTATCACGTTCATCAAGTTAAACAATAACAGCCCGGTAAATGGACGTGTCGTGCCTTGAATTCAGAAATGTCAACGTATTCCCTTTCAATTTTCCCGGATAAACTATTACGAGCGGGTTTTTAAGTTTACCTGCCACAGCCTCGATTATCGGATTTAACCGCGTTATTCCGTTTAAAATCCCCACTCTGTGCAAAACAACGATTTTACTGTTCGTTACTCCACAGGTTTGCAGAATTTCATCTACTATCTTATCCCTGATCTCTCGACTAAAATCGGCAAGGAGAGAATTGCCAAAAAATTTCAGATCTTCGCGCAACTGTTCATAACCATAATCATTCGCGGTTTCTATCATTTTCTTCGCACAATTGACGGATAAAAAATCTTCCTTATAGGTTTTCCTGAATTCATCCACTGCTTTGGTTTCCTCTTTTGGACTGACAACAATGATAATCACTTTTGAGCCTTCCGTCATAGCTGGTAAGGAATCTGGTTTTTTAAGCAGCTCTTTTACCTGTGAAAGTTTTTCTTTCAACGTTGCCTCATGTCTCAAGGGCATTTATTAGCACCTCGAATCCTATTTTCGGTTCTATCCTCACAATATCGCCGGCTATAGCAAATTCGACAATACCTTTTGCCCGCATATCTTTTAAGTAAGAGAGAAGCCCTCGTTCGTCCAGGAGAAAATACTTAAAATCGTCTGATTCCAAAATCTTTTTCGGCGGAATACGTGCTTCAAGAAGATAAAACACGACGTACGCTACACTTTCCAGTTTTGGCCTGTAATATCTAAACGCAACCTTATTACCGGAAAAGCGGACGATTCCGAGCTGTTCAAGCAACCTTAGGTAACCTGTAAAAGTCCTATGAAGCGTGGATTCAGAAAAGTTCGTGTTCTGTTCTATAAAGCTCTTTATATCATCCTTCGGAACATACGATTCGCCTTCTATGAAGCTTTGAAAAATGATTTTCCGGGTTAGCTCAGCAGCTATGGGGTCTTTTCGACAAGTGCGCCAAAAGATAAGCTCACGCTTTGCTGTTTTGGGTATATTCGGAGAAGTAATAAAACGGGCGAAAACATCAAGGCTTTTGCGTTGGAAGTCCTTTATGTAATAATTCATGATCCACCCAGCGTACGTTTTCATTGTTGAAGGGGATTTTATGCCAAAAGGATTTTCAATCATAAAAGCCTGCTTTATTCCCTCTGGTGTCAGACCTTCAAGATGTTTTTGCATGAAGTATTCAATATAGTCATACGCATCAAAAAAACGACGTAAAATCGTAGAAGATTTTTTCATAAAACCTCCAATAGGGTGTCTCAAAAATCAGTAACAACCAATAATATCAGCAACCTTTCTGTGAGGGCGATTGTTCA
>JAGHBT010000262.1 GCA_021160845.1 bacterium
ATCACTGGTTACACTAATGAAGTTTCGTTAAAAGAGTTGGTTGAAATTGGAAGGGAAAATGGCATCCCCGTCATGTATGATCAGGGTGGCGGATTATTATTCTCTCTTGATACAGGAAAAATTGAGGGAGAGGAATCTATCAGCGAAATAATCGGTTTAGGTGTTGATCTGATTTGTTTTAGCGCTGATAAATTGTTTGGCGCTCCGCAGGGGGGAATATTGCTTGGGTCTTCGGATTTAATCGGGAGGTTGAGAAGCAATCATCTTTCAAGGGCTCTTCGAATTGGCAAATTAACACTAGCGGGGATCGAGAGGGTGCTTGTTCATTATTGGTTGGGCGAATTGGACAGCATTCCTGTATTGGAAATGGTAACCGCAAGTGCGGATAAAATACAGAAGAGAGCAGTTCGCTTTTCAGAATCTCTAAAAGAAAAACTTGACGGAAAAGCAATAATAAATACAGTTAAGGGAGAATCTTCTGTGGGTGGGGGAACCTTTCCCAATAATTCCTTGCACAGTGAGCTGGTTAAAATTACTCTTACAGCAGGCAATTCTGAAAGGCTTTTGAGTATGCTCAGACATCAGGACCCTGCCGTTCTTGTGAGGGTGAGAGGGGATTCAATATTTATAGATCTTAGGACTGTTAGTGACAATGAGGAAATTTTGCTTCAGAAAGCAATTGTAACGGGGCTCGGGAATATTGCTGCAAGGGAGTGATTGCAATGGAAAATAGCGGGTTTAGAGACGATTCGCAAAATCGGAATGATAGTATTGATAAGCGGATTTACTCGATTTCAATGGGTAGAGAAAATGTGATAAAGTTTATGGAAGAAGGAGATTATTCTTCCTCCGGTTCGCTTGATCTCTTCGAAAGTATAGGTAGTAAGCTGGAGGGTAAAATCCAGGAAACAGGTGGTTTGTCGTTATTCTTTTTCTCGATAACGCAAGAGAGTGTTTCAAGGGATTTTTCCGTTCTGCAAATCGCTCATTTTCTTTCAAAAAGAGGCAAAAGAGTTCTTGTAGTTGATTGTGATTTTCTTGAACCGGGGCTGAGCGGTTTGGTTGAAAATGTTGAAAAACATGGTTTTCTAGATCTACTTTTGTACGGTAGTTCATTGAAATCTGTGGCTTACCCAATAGGTGTTGAAGGTGTTAAAGTCATAGGTTCGGGATCATTTCCCGTTTCCCGAACGGTTCCATTCGCCAAGAAGGAATTTGAAAGAGTGAACCATTTTCTGCGTGAAAGAAGTGACGTAATTATATATTGCTCAACGCTTTATGATGATGCGAAAAACATAAACCCACTCGCCGAATTTGTTGATGAAATAATTTTATCCAGTTGGGTTGAGGAGACCTTGGATGGGCGGCTGCAAAAGGCTCTTATAGATATGGAAACCTCCGCTTTTTCTTCAGTCGAAGCAATCTCTTTTGGTGGTTCTGTGGATAAAGGTAGTCTTTTGGATGAAGGGGCGCAACCGGAAGAAGAAAAAAAAGAAGTTATAAAGAAAGCGAAGAAAGTTCCGGACGAAGAGGAGAAGGTAGTTGAAGAAACTGAGGAGATCGGTACCCAAATTGCGGCTGGCAAGGAGAACCAGGACATTGAAACCGGATTCATTGAAAAAACCGAGGAAATCGAGACTGAGGGTGAGCTTCCCGAAAAAGGAGTTAACCCGCTCAGAATAGTTTTAATAACTGCCATCTTTTTTGTAGTAGTGTTTATAGCATGGTGGTATATAAGAGGGAATTCGATCAAAGAGGATAGCAGCAGTGAGAGAATTGGTAAGGCTGTACAGACAATGCAGGAAGCCGGCAGAGATACTTTACGGATGGCGGCGGCTGAGAATAAGTTTGAGGAAGCGGTGGAAGATACAATAAAAAATAAAGGTGAAAAAAAGGAAACTGCCGAAAATACAATTGTTCGGGGGCAAGTTGTTGGAAAGAAAGCTCCTGGGATTCCGAAAAAAGAAGGGGTTGCTGGAAAGGATGGTCAAAGTAAAGAATCTGTAAATGAAGTAACAAATGGTACTGTCAGCAAACCTGCGTCCGATATTTATTATTCTGTTCATATAGCTTCATTTAGGGATTTAGATAAAGCGGGGATTGAGGCTGAATATTTTGAGAAAAAGGGATACGATGTGTATGTAATGCAAGCTGAAGTGAAGCATACGAGATGGTTCCGTGTGTTGATTGGGAGGATTCCTACTCAGGGGGAAGCCAGCAAATTTAAAATGCAGCTATTATCATTAAAAAAAATTGGTTACGCGAGAGTGATTAAAATGAATAAGTAACTGGATTGATGTTTTGGAGGGAAATATAAGTGGGTCTGACAAAATTGGAACTATTCGGTTTTAAATCGTTTATGAATCCCATTACCCTTGAATTCAATAAGGGTATTACTGCGATTCTGGGTCCAAATGGATGTGGTAAAACAAATATTGTAGATTCAGTCAGGTGGGCTTTGGGAGAACGGAGTGCTCAGCAGCTTCGGAGCGATAAAATGGAAGATGTGATTTTCAATGGAACTCAGGAACATAAACCAGTAGGATACGCCAAGGTTAATTTGACACTGGATAATGAAAAAGGGACTTTCCCTCTGGAATACTCGGAAATTATGATAACCAGGAAGGTTTACCGTTCCGGAATCAGTGAATATTTTATCAACAAAACTCCATGTCGTTTAAAAGATATTAAGGAGTTGTTTGCCGATACTGGAACGGGAAGTCATTCCTACGCCGTCATAGAACAAGAAATGATGGATTTTGTTTTGAACGATTCCCACGGTGAGAGAAAGGAAATGTTTGAAGAAGCCGCGGGTATTGTCAAATATAGAATGAGGAGGGAAGAAGCTAAACGGAAGTTAAAGTTAACTCAGTCCGATCTTCTTCGTCTTGATGATATACTTGAAGAACTTGGCAAACAGGTTAATTCTTTACGTTACCAGGTAGGGAAAACAAAAAGGTACAAAAGACTAAAGGAGAGGATAAGGGATTGGGAGCTTCTTTTTATACGTAATAAACTTGCCGCTTTTCTTGAGGAGAAGGGGAAAAATGAAAAAGAGCTGTATGAAATTCAGCAACTTTCAGGCAAGGAGACCGTTTCAACCGGGGAATTAGAACGGGAGTTAGAAGCCAGGAAATTTGAACTTATTGAGATAGAAAAGAACAATACTGAATTTCAGAATAAGCGTTATGATGTAAGGAAGAATATTCAATCTGTTGAGGAAAAAATAATTCAGATTTCGGAGCAACGCAGAGAAATGGAAAGAAGGGTTGAAAGAGCCGAAAAAGAGATAGAAGAAGCAAGAAAACGAATGGAGAAAATTACTGACAGAATCGATATTGTAGCTTCTGAATCTGATGAGATTTATGTAAAAATGGAAGATGGCAAAGCAGAAATTGTCGGATATGAAAAGGAATATGATGAGATTTCATCGCGGGTAAACGCTTTAAAAATCAAACTTGCAGGGCTTAAACAAACCCAGCTGAGTTTTATTCAGGACCAGGCAAGATTAAAGAATGATATTGAACACCACAAATCGGTTCTTGGCGAAATCGATTCAAGGATCTCGGGTGGGAGGGATCAAGTACTTGCTCTGGAAGAAGAAAGTGGAAGGTTATCAAGGGATAAAGAAGAGCTGCAATCAGAGGTTGTATCAATGCAGAACTATTTACAGGAAAACAAAAGAAAGAGGAGAGAACTGTCTGAAGAAGCAGATAAAACTAGAGGAAAATTATCAGATTTGGAGGATTTAATTTCAGAGCGGAAAACCAGGCTGGCGAGATTGAATAGCGAGTACGATCTTTACACACAAATGATACAGGAATTTGAAGGGTTTCCATCCGGTGCGAGGCACTTGTTAAAGAATGGCAGTACCCATATAAAAGGTCCGATCGCGGAACTCCTGAATGTGGACGAAAAATTACGTACAGCACTTGAATCAGTGCTTGGAGGTATGCTCGACGCAATTGTTGTGAGTAATTTTTCAGGAGCTTTAGAATTGGTCAAAGAACTTGAAACTAAACACCTAGGAAGTGCGAGATTCCTTATCGAGAGTTATTCCGCAGATGAGAAGGGGAAAATTGGAAATATTAACGGATTACTTGGAAAACTGAGTTCTTTTGTTAAGGTAAAAGACGGTGTTAAGGGCTTCAGGGGAAATTTTTTCGCTAAAATACTGGTTTTTGAAGAAACCGAGCAGGCGGTTGATTTTATTAGTTCATATTCTGGAAGTTTACCCTACGATGTTGTTAGCCTTTCGGGTGTATTCCTGCGGAGTAGCGGTGAGGTGTATTTTTCCGGTATGGAAGAAAACGAAATATCTTTACTTGGCAGATCAGAACGGGTCGAAAAAATAAAGAAAAAAATTGAAGGGTTGGATTCGGAAATAAAGAGTTATAAAAACAAGCAGAGTAATTATATTAGGAAGCAGGAAGCTATTCAAAACAAAATCAAAATTTATCAGGATGAATTTCTTGTAACAGAGGCCAATCTTTCGAACAAAAGGGATGAACTTCAGGAAAAAGAACGAAATTACATAATGAAGAGAGAAAAATGCAATCTTCTGGCTGGAACTCTCGAGGAGCTTGAGGAGTCCAGAAATGACATTCTTTCACAACTTGAAGAAGCAAAACTATCTATTGAGATGCAGCAGAGTTCGGATGATACTTTACAAATATCCTCAATCGATTCAGATTGGGAAAGAACGCAGATCAAGAAGGATGAAACAGAGAGTAGTATTACACAGCGAAAGGTCGCGCTCGCTTCGTTTCAAGGTGAGTATGAGAAAAAAAAGGAAGAAATTCGCGGATTGCAAGAGATGCAAAAGCACTTTGGAGATGTTATTCAGCGACGTAATGTAGAAATAACTTCTTTAAAAAGTGAATTAGTGGAAAGCAGTGAAAGGTTAAAAGGGGAGAGGGCGATTGTTAAAGATCTATTTGAGAATGAAAGATTTTTTCAGAGTAAAATTGATAACCTTCATGATAATTTGGAAGAGAAGAGAAGGAATAGTTCAGAGATTGAAAGAAACCTTAAAGAAAGACAGCGGCGTAGGGACAATCTGGTTTCCAGTGAGAATAGGCTCAAGGTAAATGTTTCTTCACTTGAGACGAAGATGAATGATTCTATTGATGTGGCGAATGATCTCTATGGTGAAGATTACAGATGCTATCTTGAAGGTATTCAGATTCCTCCTTCGGAAGAGGAAAACGGGGTTAGCTATGATATGCTTGCAGGGGAAAAAGGAAAGCTAGAAAGACTTGGCCCGGTTAATCTCGCGGCTATTGAAGAATATAATGAAAAGAAAAAGCGCCTGGATTTTCTTGAATATCAAAAGGAAGATCTAATTAAAGCCAGGGAAGAACTTGAGGAAGCAATATCAAAAATCAACACAAAAGCGCGGAGATTATTCAAAGAGACATTTGATTTGGTAAAGGGATATTTTTCCGAAACATTCGAAATTCTTTTTGAGGGTGGAGAAGCTACTCTGTCACTGAGTGAAAACAGTGATCCGCTTGAAGCGGATATTAATATTTCAGCTAGGCCAAAGGGTAAAAGGCTTCAGGATATTTCATTGCTTTCCGGCGGCGAGCGAGCTTTAACTTCTCTAGCTATTCTATTCGCTCTTTACAAGGTAAAGCCGAGCCCTTTCTGTATTTTGGATGAGGTTGACGCGCCGCTGGACGATGTAAATGTCAAACGGTTTATACGGATGGTTAAAAACTTTTCAACAGAAACCCAGTTTATTGTTATCACTCATAATAAGGGGACAATGGAGATGGCTGATTCGTTGCTGGGTGTTACTATGCAGGAGAAGGGTGTTTCTACCGTAGTTGGGGTTGATATGGAGAGCGTTGAGGATATCATTTCAAAGAACAAAAAATCATCAAATAAAATAAAAGAAAGCGCAATCTCACGGAATTAGCGTGACCATAATGGTTAAGAAAATTTTTAGAGGTCTGAAAAAGACAAGAGAAAAGTTTATAACCCCTCTGCTTGATCTGTTTTCATCCGGCAAGTTGGACCAATCATGTATTGAAGAAGTAGAAGAACTTCTCTTTTCAGCAGATTTAGGGGTTGAAGCTACCGAACGTATTGTTGATCGTTTGCGTAACGGAAACAAGTGGAAAGAGGGTGGTGAAGTATTGGATATATTGAGAGATGAGCTCCTCGACGCTGTGGAAAAGGTGCCTGTGTTGAAACCCGCGGAGGGTAATCCGAGGGTAATAGTTGTTGCCGGGGTGAACGGTGTTGGAAAGACTTCAACGATCGGTAAAGTGGCGATGCGTTTTAAAAATGAAGGAAAATCTGTTTTGCTTGCTGCTTGTGATACATTCAGAGCCGCGGCGATAGAGCAGCTTGAATTGTGGGCTCAGAAATGTGGAGTTCCCGTTGTACGGCAGCAAATGGGATCTGACCCCGCGGCTGTCGCTTTTGACGCGGTCAGTTCAGCGAAATCCAAAGGTATTGATATTGTTATTATAGATACGGCGGGACGTTTGCACACAAAGAAGAACCTAATGAAGGAGCTGAAGAAGATATTTCGAGTTCTTTCGACACGGTTTGACGATATTGGCTTGGAGGGGTGGTTAGTTATCGACGCTAATTCCGGACAGAACAGCATTCTTCAGGCTGAGGCTTTCGTTGAGGCTTTGCCTGTGACGGGAATGATTATAACAAAGCTTGATAGCACTGCCAAGGGTGGGGTGATAATTCCAATACAGAATAAATTGAACCTTCCCGTTCTTTACATAGGTGTGGGTGAAAATATTGATGACCTGGAGGGTTTTGACCACAGGTTATTTGTTTCAACTCTTTTGTCCGGATAACCCATCGCCGACTATTTTGTTTTTCCTCTCTAAATTTCCGCGAAGAGATAATATCATGGGGTAGAAATATTGTTGATGAATCATATTACATTGGTTATTGATACCTTCCTGTTTAACTTTCACTATTAAGATTAGAATGAAACAAAAATTGTCATAAAAAATTATATCATTCAAGAATGTAATATTTTGTTAACTATTTTGGAGAATTGACGATATATAGTTCATAACGATCAATAGGATAATTA
>JAGHBT010000052.1 GCA_021160845.1 bacterium
GGATAGAGAAAGTGTCTGTAATTTCCCGTCGGCAAAACTTCTGAATAGAGGCATGGATGTTCCGAGTACTTCACGCCCACCGAAAAATAAGAGTGTTGTAATAATAATACCCGCGATAAGAACGGGCAGAGGTTGTTTGAAAGGGATGTTTTTGAATGCCTTTTGGGTTTTGTCAAATGTCGTGATGAATAATAAGCCAGCCGCGCCGCTCATTACTCCAGCCAGGGGAAGCAGCATCAGAATATAGAGATTGTTTGCGGCAGGCGGGGTGGATACCGTAAAGACTGGGTTCTGCCCGAGAGAGCGAGAAGTGATCACAGCTACACAACCCGCAAGGATCGAGGGGAAGAGATCTGAATATTTAAGGGATTTTTTGCTGAGTATTTCAACCGCGAAAAAAGCCCCGCCGATGGGTGAATAAAAAATAGCACTGATAATGCCGCTCATGCCGCATATTGCTGCTGTACGAAGCGCCTCATAGTATTTAATCTTAAATGCTTTAAGGACACTAGAACAAATCTGGGAACTAATACCGGCCCCAATCCTTGAAAGCGGGCCAACTATTCCCCCACTTCCTAAACATCCCAGGGTTAAGAGAGTCGCCGGTATTTTCATTAATGTATCGGGCGTACTAAATTTGCCTTGTTTGTGATTGACAGTATGTATATAACTGAATGTTCCATCATAGCTGGTGTCTGAAAAGTATCTTAGAATGAAAAAACCGACAATGAGCGTTCCTGCGATAGGGAATAGGAAGCCTGGAACACGAGGTACACGCGTAACATATTTGGTTATGAATTCAAGAGTAAGTGTGAAAATTGCAACAATTACAGATCCGTTTATTCCTGCCAGAGCAGATATGACTAAAATGCCTAAGAATTCATGAATTGATTTTTTATGTTCTTTCTCCATATTATACTATTCGCAGAATTCTTGATAAGACTTAATAACTATGTATTCTTTTCCTTTTTGACAAGTGTTGTCATTGCTTTTTCAACACGTTTCATATTGGCTTCCCATAGGCCTCGGTCTAGGATTATACGGGTGTTAATTTTACGTGCTTTTTCAACAAAAACCTTGTCTCTTGCTGTTTTGATTACATGTTTGGCGAGTGTGGTGGGGGCATCGGTAGGAATTATAATTCCGTTTTCCCCTTCAGTAATCCATTCTCTGTTTCCCTTGAGGTCTGTTACGATAGGGGTTAACCCGCTTGCCATTGCTTCGAGTAGTGATACGGAAGTAGAATCGGAAAGTGATGTAGATATATAGATATCGCTTTTTCGTAGCTCTCGTGAGAGTTCTTCAGGATTTAATCTTCCTTTGAAACTAAAATTTTCTTTTACCCCAAGTTTCTCCGTTTTTTTCTGCAGGTTCTCACGCTCCGGGCCGTCTCCACAGATAATAAAGTGGGCATTGATCTCCTTCAGAATATAGGGGGAGGCGTCGATTAAGAGATCAAGATTGTAAATATTATAGAGATTGCGAGTACTTATTATTAATGTGGTATCATTTTCTACGCGTGTTTCCCTGGCTTCTGTGGACGTATAAAAAATAGTTTTGTCTACGCCGAAGTATATTTTAAGGATTTTTTTCTTTGAAGCGCCGGCTTCAATGGCAATTCTGGAAAGATCTTCGGAATCAGTGGTGACTAAATCGGCTTTTCCCAAGGTGTGTTTAATCTGCAGTTTATGGATGAAGTGTTTCTTGTAATCTACAAGAAGATCAGATCCAAGGGCTGATACAGCGAATGGGCGAACCCCGCATAGGGATCCGAGCAATCCGTATCCGCTGATATAGAGTGAATTAACTATATCCGGCTGGAACTTGCCGAGTTCTTTCTTTAATATTGCCAGCGATGAGAGATATCCAAGAAGATTCGTGGGCAGGTACTTCTTAAGTCGTATTACCCGTACAGGGGAATTTTTTGTTTCTTCAAAGGAGAGTAAAAGGACTTCATGTCCTTGTGTTTTAAAAAACTCTCCCCAGCGTTTTATGTGGGTAAGTGAGCCATCCCCGAGAATCGCGATTCGCATAAACTTTACCCTTTCCTTATGTGGTGTTTTTATACATATCTGAAGGCTATAATTAATCGGGATAAATGTATATATTTTTTAGTTGAGCGCCAATTATTTAATAGCGAATGACAGGAACTGGCGGTTATAATTTTTCCAGTATTGACATTCCTCCTTCGCCATATTCGGGAAAAACAGCTTTGAAATCACTTCTTTCACCGGGGTTGGATATTAGGCGTGCGATTTCTTCAGGAATATCATCGGTGCTTAAGATTACTTTATCAAATGAAACGTGAGGCAACTTAGGTTTATTGAACAGGCTTGCTCCTATATTCAGAACTTCTTGGAAATTTTCGAGAACATTATCCGGTATCATTTTAGATTGAATGTGGGAATTTGCTGTTTCCGGGGGGATCTCCGCGAGAGCGCTGCCTATAAAGATAGAAGAATTCAGGTCGTTTATCCAGACTATCTTTACAGATCCATCGTCAAGAATAAAAGAAGCAATTGTTGAAGGGGTGTCTTTATTTATTTCGACGGGGGTTCCGGAGGAAAGTTCCGGTTTTGATCCCATGAGGCTTTCCAGAAGTTCACTTGTGGTTGAAGAGGTTGGGATTGAAGTTTCTTTTTTTTCATCTCCTCTCGTTTCAGCGGGTTCAGTCACCTTTGTTTGTTCAGTTGTTTCCGTTTGTTCAGTTTTCTCCTCGGCGGATTTTCCTTTCGGTGCTGTTTTAATATCGTCTATTCTGTGCATTTCTATCAATTTAACGGCGATTCCGGTATTGGTGTCCGCTATTGATCCGTCATTGGACCATTCTGTAAAACCTGTTATCTTGATTATTTCCGATTCAGAGGTTCGAAGTTTAAATTCTATTAGAGAACCTGGAGGGATATTCTGATCTGATTCAAGAAACACCCTATTGAATAGAGCTCTTCTTGGGTTTTTACGTATATCCTGAGCATCCGCAGTGCTCATCAATTTAAGATCCGTTATGTACTCGCTACTTATGCTGGAATACTTATGTTTTTGCTTTATCGCGTTTATTTTTATTCTCCTGTTTGTATTTGTTGAAATCCGGTATAACCCAGTCAAAATACGAAGTTGTTTCTGAGTTGAAATGCATAACACGTATCTCCCGGGGAACTTTTTTTAAGGTTTTCAACCTTATTCTATAACACTATATCGTCTTTGTGCCCCGGGAACTTGAATAAAAAAGTAATTTTGCCGGGGCATTTTCAGCGTGTTACTAGTTACTATCTATACCGGGTTGTTTAAAGATTTATTTGAATCGTTAATGACAGGAATAGACCTGAGGTACTATATTCATTAAAGTACGGTTTATCTTTGGTCTGTTTGGACAGAAGGAAAGAAAAGAAGAATATGAGAGAATCCTTAAAGCTGATTAATATTTTCAACATTCTGAAAAGGTATTATGGGCCAAGAAACTGGTGGCCGGTAACACCACCCGGAAAGCTCTATCCTGAATATACAGGGGGGCCTGAAAATAGTGAACAGAGATTCGAGGTTGCTGTCGGAGCTATCCTTACGCAAAATACTTCGTGGAAAAATGCCGCGTTAGCAATTAAAAGTCTTAACGAATCAAACAACTTAAATCCCGAAGCTATTATGAGGATTGAAAACAAACAACTTGGTAAAATTATTCGTTCTTCCGGGTATTACAATATGAAGGCCCGGAAACTTAAGGTGCTTGCCGGTTATTTTCTCCAGAAGATCGAAACGAATCGTGAGTCACTCCTTGAGCTATACGGAATAGGGCCGGAGACCGCGGATTCTATTTTGTTATATGCTTTTAACAAACCTTACTTTGTAATTGATGCCTATACGAGAAGGATCTTCGGGAGAATGAAAATAATAGATGCGGATGATTCCTATGAAGCTATTAGAGAATACTTTGAAACAAACCTTCCTTTTGAGAGCTGGTTGTTCAATGAATATCACGCTCTCATCGTTGAACACGCCAAATCCTTCTGCCGGAAAACCCCTCTTTGCGATGATTGCCCAATAAGTTATATCTGCGGTTTAACTGGTGATTGAGTGACCAAGAAATGTTTTTTGTTCCAACATTAGGGAAAAACTCCGGATGAACCTGATCGTTATATCGAATAGATTTTTAGTGTAACCACCGATCCACTGATTTTTCTGCTCTCCGACACGAAAAATTTGATTATCATTCTGAATTTATTTTGCTCTGTCCTATGTGAACAATTCTTGCGCTATGCTTATGGCAGGCAAGTTATGGGAGGGGTGATAGACGCTATGATAATTTGTTAAATAACAAGAGGTTGCCAGGGGTTTCGCGAATACAAAGGTTTTGCTGACAGGTTTGTAACAACTTGCCGGACAGAATGTTATGAACTTTGAAGTGGGGCAGTAAAAATTTAATCAAATATGATTAAAAATATGTCAAGTGGATAGAAATTTATCACGTGTGAGGGGTTTTAAAATGACCGGATTCAGGATTGAAAAAAGAGATAGGAAAATGGATGGGAGTTGTCTGGTGGTTCCGGCGGGGCGGCTTGATAGTGACGGCGCCTTGAAAATGGAAGATGAGCTAACAGGGTTGTTAAGGGGTAAATCAATTAATCTGACAATCGATTTTAAGGATCTTTTGTCAATTTCAGAAGAGGGGTTGGGGATGTTGTTGGGAATTGTGTCTTCCTTCCGTGAGGAAGGGGGCTCTGTAGATTTCTTAAACGTCCCAGGCAAAATTGACGCGAAGATTAAAATGATTGGAGCCAATAAGTATTTTGAGGATGTAGATGGATAGAGTGTGATAGTGCTTTGCAGCGGTAATTGCTTAACCTGTTTTTTTAGAGCAGGAGGGTTGCCGGTAGCTGGAAAAAGGGATTATTTTGCGCAAAGATACCGAAAATAAAGAACACATTAGATTAAAAGCAGAGAACAAGTTTCGCAAGGAACTTCGCGAATCTAAATATATGTTAAAAAGTGTTCTTGAATTATCCGAAAGGCTTATGTCGACATTTGATATTAGACGGGTAGCCAGACTTTTTTGTATGTCTCTAGCCGGGAATCTGGGGGTTAACAAGATTTCAGTTTTTGTTGCTTCACACGGTAAGGATCGGTTGGAGTGTATCTATTCGCTTGGGGTGGGAATAAAATTAGATATTGAATCAATAAATGTAACCAGCGCTTTTTTGAAATGGTTAGGAGGGGAAACAATTCCCGCTCCCATTGATAATATTTATACCGGTAAATACGCTGAACTACTCGAAAAACAGGATTGGTTGGAGGTGGCTGTTAGAGCCGGATTCGCTTATGTTTGTCCCCTCAATTTTGGTGCAAGCCTCACGGGGTTGGTGTTTGTTAGCGGAAGGGTTAATGGTGAGGGTTTTGATAAATATGCTAAAGAATTTCTCAACATTTTTTTGAGAATTGGTTCGGTGGTGTTTAAAAATAGGATTGACTTCAAATCGGTTATAAAAGCAAGCAGTGAGCGGGAAAGTTTCTCAGTTGTTAAGTCAAAATTAATGAACCATCGTTCATTCGAGTTGAATACCCCGCTAACTGTACTGAAAAGTACATTGTGGTCGATAGAATCGGATGCGGTGAGTGAAGCCTTAATGCTGGATATGGCTAAAGATGCGGTCAAGTACCTTGAAAGCGGGGTAAATGAATTGGCCGGCATTTCAGAAATTAACTTTGATGGAATTGGCCTTCAGCTAGGGCGAGCCGACATTTCAGCTATTGTGGAAGAATGTCTGCAAAAGACTATCCCGGAAATAGAAGAGAAACATATTTCAGTTATATTTAACGAGAAAATATACCGTGAGGCTATGGTGGATCGGGTTAAAATTAAAATCGCGGTCGGTGAGATTATTGATAACGCGGTCAGATTCCTTTCGGAGGGAGGGACTTTGAAAATAACTGCGGAGGGCTATGAAATGGGTCCCAATGAAATGGAGGGGGTGGAATTGAAATGCTGGGATAATAGTTGGGGTATGAATATTTTTCCGAAACAAAAGGAAATGGAGAAGAGAAATGAACAGGTGGAGTTAACCGATATCCTGAAGAAACAATTAAGGGATATAGCGGTGGGGAGTTGGACAGTTCTTAGAATAAAGGATAACGGGGTTGGGA
>JAGHBT010000327.1 GCA_021160845.1 bacterium
ATCAAAAACGGGGTGAATATTATGATGAAGACGCATCAGACAAACTGATACGTGACGCGGTGGATAGTTCCGTTCCGCCGTCTGATATTCTTCTTGCTCTTTTACTTAAATGTCCGGTTTTCTCAGAACTTACCTCGATAAAGGCCGCGGCCGATGATAAAGAGTGGGAATTGAGAGGTATTTACGAGGGGAGGGAGATCGAGTATGTTGGTGAAAAGGGTGTTGGCCCTATAATTCTTAGATTAAGCGATGCCGGTGAGTTGTGGGACTTCTCCGTGTTCTACAGTTATGCTGCCGATAATAATTGCTGTGGATACCCTAAGGAAATTACGATTAAGGCGCAGGATGGTTCTGTGCGTATTAATCTTGATATAAAGAGTGTAAAAAAAGATAGTACCCCGTAAATTCTGTACAAAAAAAGGGAACTTAATAATTTTTTTGGAGTACCATATTGTAGCATTTGACGCTGATTATAAAAGGAGAGAAATTGATCGTTGAAAATCACAGAGACCCGGGTCGAAAGAGATACAGCCAAAAGACAGATGAAGAATTGATATTCACTGTTCAGGAGGGTGACAACGAGGCCTTTGATCTTATTGTAGCGCGATATAAGAACAGGCTTTATGCTTATCTTTTGCGTCTTCTTGGGAACCCGGATGAAGCGGAGGAATTCACGCAGGAGACATTTGTTAAGGCATATATCAACGCTGATAAATACAAACCGATCGCGAAGTTTTCAACCTGGCTTTATACAATAGGTACAAATCTTGTGCGAAATAAAATACGAAATATCAAAAGAAGGCCTAAGGTATGGAGTCTGTGGAATCACAATCTTGAGGATGGCGGAGGATGGATGGATATCGAGGATAAGACGCAGGACTCGGAAGAAAAAATAGACAGAGAGAGGCTGCAGGGATTTATTCAACAAGCCATAGAGGAAATCCCCGGAAAATACAGGATTGCCTTTGTGCTGCGGGAGATAGAGAGTTTAAGTTATGAAGAAATAGCGGCCGCGACCGGAGCGAAGATGGGTACGGTGCGTTCGCGTATAAATAGAGGCAGAAAATACTTTAAGACAGCAGTAGCGCCTTATTTAAAGGGCGACAGCAGATTCAAGGAGAACCGGATATGAAATGTTTCAAGGCAAGAGAATATTACTTTAAGAATAGGGATGGGTTGCTGAATGAAGCGGAGAGGATGAGACTTCAGGATCATTTGGCCGGCTGTCAAGATTGCGCCCTGTTCAAGAATGAGATGGACGAGAGCCTTGAGTTATTGGGTGAGCTATCCGAGCCAAAGGTTTCAGAGAATTTCGAATGGAATGTAAAGAGAAGAATAGCCCGGGAAAAGGTTGATATTCTCCGTAAGCAAAGCAGACTGAATGATAATAGCGCGTGGGGATTTAAATTTCTTGCCGGAGCGGCAGCGATGATAATTATCGTGCTCTCCGGGGCATGGTATTTCTATAGCGGTACGCAACAGGGCCCCGGAGAGCCTTTGCAAATGAGCAGCACATACGAAAATTCCGGCGCTGAGGTCGCGTCAGGCGGAGACTACGGGGCAATTAGATTTACAAATACCGGCTACCCTACCGGGTTTAAAATGGTGTCGGACGACTTGTACGAATATGGGGCTGACAATAATTATGACAGGCAGCTATCATCACAGGTTCTCGATCAGTCCCGCCTGCACTATTTAAAAAAGGAAAATCTTCTTTTAAGAAACAGGGTAATTAAACTCAAAAGGGAAAATATCATTCTGAGAAGGATGCTTGACGAACTTTCAAAGGATAATAATTGAGCGTCTGATAGGTAGCTTGATAAATTGTCATTTGACGAACGCTGCGCGAATCTTGTTGGCGCCATATTATTATCTTGCAACAGAGCCTGATTGCCTTTATCCTTGGTAAAGGAGGCAATCGTGAGAAAGAATCAGCTGATTCTGGTATTCATATTTGGATTAATTTTAAGTGTTTCCTGCCAGAGTGGTATCTCATATCCTCCGGCCGGTTCGTACGGTGATGTTGTGCTGGTAACTGAAACGGGGATGGCAGGCGGCATAAATGACGCGATGATCCGCGCCCTTCAGCATGAGCTGGATTACTATTCAAAGGTTGAGATTCAATTCAAATTAAGGATGATTCGTGCGGCGGATATAGGTAAAGAGCCGCCGACTAAGAATATGGTGATATACGGGGTTGTGCATTCCGGGGAAACGGGGGGCCTTATTGAAAGTTCTATCGGTACAGCGGCTGTGAGGAAGGTGCTCGAAGGGAAAGAGTTTATTTTTAAAAAGAGTAATTATCCGGGTGCAGGGCAGCTTACCGTTATTGTTACTGCCCCTACAGCAAGAAAGCTCAGGGAGGTCGCGCGAAAGAATGGCGCAATAATTCGGAATATTATTGAGAAGGAAAACAAGGAAAGGCTGCGGGTTTATCTCCTTAAAAAAGAACAGACCGATATTGAAAATAAACTTGAGGCAAAATACGGATTCAAGATAGGGGTTTCTCTCCTTTACGAATTGAACCAGGATCGGCCTGATCTGCGGGGTGTTGAATTGGTTAGAAGGTTACCTCATAGAGGAATTACGATTTCCTGGAGAAAATGGGATAGAACAAGGCTTTCAATTGCCGACTCGCTAAAACTCTATAATATGAGAGCCGAGATGGCTTGGAAAATGTATAATAAAGATGTCATGCGAAAAGACCTGGTCTTTTTCAGGCGTGCCGAGCTGGGTCCTTACGACGCGGTCGTGATGGAGGGCTACTGGGAAAAGAAGGACGCGCTGTACGGAGGGCCCTTCCGCTGTTTCTTTATTTGCAACCGGGAAAAAACACGTTTGTGGATGATAGATCTCCTTGTATACGCGCCCGGGTTTGAGAAGCACAGATTACTTCGGGAATTGGAGGCTATTGCTGAAACATTCAGGTATTGATAGGTCCTTTTTTCTTTTTGATTCAGGCTGAGCTTGACTTATTTATGTAACTCTGATATTTTTTCGCTGACTTACAAAAGGAATAAATGAGTATGCGTGGTGAACTGAACGAAAAATTTCAGACCCTACTGGATCGATATAATCGATCTCCGGAATCGCGCATTTTCGCGCCTCTTGCCGATGCCTACAGGAAAAAGGGGGATGTTGAAAAAGCGATAAAGATATGTGAACAAGGGCTACAGAGATTTCCCGATTACGCGAGCGCCCGGGTGATTCTGGGCAAATGCTATTACGACAATGGTGCGAGCGAGAGATCAAAAGCTGAATTTGAAAGAGTTCTCGAATTTGATTCTGAAAATATGGTTGCCTTGAAATTTCTGGGTGATATTTTATTTGCCGAAGATAATAAAGAAAAAGCTGTCGGGTATTACAATGAGCTTTTATCCATAGACCCAACAAATCAGGAAGTTAAAAGGCTTCTTGATCAATTGTCTGAAGAGTTTAGCCCAAAATCTATCGATCTTGACGACGATAAGAATATAGAGCGAAGCACAAAGGAGACGGGGCCCACTACGATGACCCTGGCGGGTATATACGCGGCTCAGGGTTATTACTCCAGGGCGTTGGAAATTTATAAAGGAGTTTTAAAAAAAGACCCGGACAATAAGGAAGCCTTAGGGATGATTAAACAGATCAAAGCTCGCGAGTCGGCTAAAGAGAGTGAGAGGGAAAAGGCCTTTGGCGAAGATGCTATGACGATATCGCTTGATGATATAAGTGATGAAATCGTGGAGAACACATCTGGTGTGGGTGGGAAAAGAGAGGTTGCTGAAGAAAATAGGGATGACCGAAATGAAGGGGTTGATCTTGATGATGGCGAGGCGGTAGAAACCGCAGAGGAACTGGAGCGAAGGGATTCTGAAGCAGAGACTTCATACAGTGATGAAATCGAAGAAGAACCTATTGAGGCTGATTCTGAAGAAGAAAATAAAAACGACGAAATGAACAGTTTTATGGGATGGGTGAACCGAATAAAGGACGATAAGGAAAAATAAAATTAATTAAAAAGAAAACAGGGAAGGAATTAATTTTGACTGATACGAGTAATTTCAGGAATGGTTTGGTAATGAGGCTTGAAGGCAAGTTGTATTCAATAGTTGAATTTCAGCATGTAAAGCCGGGCAAGGGCCCCGCTTTTGTTAGGACAAAGATAAAGAAGATCCCCGGTGGTGCTGTTATTGAAAAGACATTCAGGGCAGGTGAGAAGATAGAAGAGGTTAGAGTAGAAAAACACAAGTTTCAATTTCTTTATGAAAAGAACGACCTGTATAATGTGATGAATGTTGAAACGTATGCTCAGATCGCTCTTCCGCATTCTCTTCTCGAGGATCAATTACCCTTTCTCAAGGAGAATCTCGAAATATTGATTCTGTTCGATGATACCGAGCCTATTGCAGTTGATTTTCCTATCTTCGTTGAACTTGAAGTTATCGAAACTGAACCTGGGTTTAAGGGTGATACGGCTCAGGGAGGATCGAAAAGCGCCACTCTTGAAACCGGCTTTGTAGTAAATGTTCCTCTTTTTATTGAACTGGGGGATATTTTAAAAATTGATACACGGTCGGGCAAATATGTCGAACGGGTTTAGGGTTCAGCGATGAATATTGATAAACTAAAGAGGCTTATAGCTATTCTTAAAGAGGAAAGCCTCGATGAGATAGAAATCAGGAATCTCTTTTCGAGCGTAAGGGTTGTAAAGCGAAGGGGTCCTAGCTTAATCGAAGTGGTGGATGACACAACCATCATGGCTCGCTCAGATAGTGTCCGCGGGGTTAAAGATGATGTTGACGGCGGGGGCGGCGATGAGGCAAGCACTTTTATTCCGGAGAAGGAAGACGCTGAAATTGAGGCGCTTGAGAAGTTGCTTTCCCCCATGGTTGGAACTTTTTACAGGTTTCCGGCTAATGGGAAAGAGCCTTTCGTATCGGTAGGAAAAAGGGTAAAGAAGGGCGAAGTAGTCTGTATTATTGAAGCGATGAAACTTATGAATGAAATTGAAGCGGAATCTGAAGGGATTATCAAGGAAATCCTGGCAGAAGATTCCCAACCTGTAGAATATGGGCAGCCCCTTTTTCTGATTCAGCCCTTATAAGTTTTTTAACCGTCCAATATGCTTTTCTTCCGTAAATCGGCTTGATAATTGCAAAAACACTAACGGTTGTACATTGACCCATGTAAGATTTGTAGTATTCGTTTGTTATTACTGCAATTGTGTGATTGCGTACGAAGTTGCAAAACATTGTTGTATAGTGCAGAATTGTTCGGAAGGTGCTCAAAATGAAAATAAGGGACATTCTAGAGGCAGTGATCGTGAGCAGAGCCTCAGATCTTCACCTCAAAGCCGGAATTCCACCGGTTGTACGCGTTGATGGAAAGCTTCAAAGGTTGGATTTTAAGAGTCCTTCTACCGAGGATATGGAGGACATAGCAGAGCAGATTTTGACTCCCGAGCAGAAAAAGTATTTCATGAGAGAAAAAGAGGTAGATTTCGCATTTGGAGTAGCCGGGTTAGCCAGGTTCAGAGCTAATTTTTATGTTCAGAGGGGCTCGATCGCGATGGTTTTCCGGCATGTTCCGGTAAAAATAAACAGTCTTGAAGAATTAATGATGCCGGAAATTATAAAGCAGCTTTCTCACAGTAAAAGAGGACTTATTTTTGTGACAGGGACTGTGGGTAGTGGAAAATCAACCACACTTGCCTCTATGGTGAAGGAGATAAACGAAACAACAAGCAAGAATGTGATAACGGTAGAAGACCCGATTGAATTTTTACATCAAGACATAAAGAGTATTGTTAATCAGCGTGAGATCGGTAATGATACAAAATCATTCCATGAAGCCTTACGGCATATCCTTCGGCAGGACCCAGATGTGATCCTTATAGGTGAGATTAGAGATTCAGCTACGATGGAGATTGCCCTGAAGGCCGCCGATACCGGCCATCTTGTACTTAGCACGCTTCATACTATTGATTCCACCCAAACGATTAACAGGATAATTTCATTTTTTCCCCCCCATCAACACCAGGAGATAAGATACCTGATGGCGACTACGCTTAAGGCAGTTATCTCACAGAGATTGATTCCCCTTAAGGAAGGAAAGGGGAGAGCTCCGGCTGTAGAAGTTATGGTTGTCACGGCGGCTGTTAGGGATTATATTAAAGACCCAGAGAAAACGCCCTTGATAAATCAGGCAATTAAAGAAGGAGTGTCCTCTTACGGAATGCAATCTTTTGACCAGTCTCTGATGAAGTTGTTGACAGACGGTTTGATAAGCAAGGAGCAAGCTCTAAAGAATAGTACAAACAAACATGAATTTGAGCTTAGATTGAAGGGCGTACAGTCGGCGAGCGATAAATCATGGGAGCAGTTTGAAGGAGCTGGATCCGGCGGGGAATCTCCTGGAGAGTTATAACTTAAATGTATAAAAAGGTTCTTGTTGCCGCACGCGGAGAAATTGCCTTAAGGGTAATTCGCGCTTGCAGAGAGCTAGATATCAAGACTGTTGCCGTCCACTCGACGGCTGATATTGATTCGTTGCATGTTAAATTAGCCGACGAAGATGTCAGTATTGGCCCCGCGTCTCCCAGTGAAAGTTATCTTAATATTCCCAGAATAATCGCGGCAGCCGAAATTACGAACGCGGATGCGATTCATCCAGGCTATGGATTTCTCTCGGAGAATTCTGAGTTTGCGGAAATTTGCATTAAGTGTGGAATCGACTGGATTGGGCCGCCTCCCGGATTGATGAAAAAAATGGGGGATAAAGCCCTCGCGAGAAACTTAATGGCGAGCGCGGGGCTTCCCGTTATCCCCGGGAGCAATGGTGAGGTGGCAGACGAAGAGGAAGCATTAAGACTCTGTGGTGAAGTGGGTTATCCTGTTATGGTCAAGGCCGTAGCTGGTGGAGGAGGAAGGGGTATTAGAATTATAAGAAATGCCGGGCAGCTTTCCGAGAATTTTCATACTGCGGCGGCGGAGGCGAAAAATTCCTTTGGTCACGGAGGATTGTATATCGAGAAATATTTGGATTCTCCAAGGCATATAGAGGTTCAGATTCTCGGCGATGGAAAGGGTAATGTTATACATTTTGGGGAGCGTGAATGCAGTATTCAGAGAAGGCATCAGAAATTAATGGAGGAATCTCCATCACCCGGGATTGATGAGAGAATGAGAAAAAGACTTTTCAGCTATGCAGTGAAAGGAGCAAAATATATAAAGTACGGTTCGCTCGGCACTGTGGAATTCCTTGTCGACTCAAAAGGTGATTTGTTTTTCCTTGAGATGAACACAAGGGTGCAGGTTGAACATCCGGTTACGGAAATGATCAGTAAAGTCGATTTGATCACGGAGCAGATTCGCCTGGCTTACACTGGAAATCTTGTTCTTTCACAGGATGATGTTGTTAGAAAGGGATGGGCGATGGAGTGTCGTATTAACGCTGAGGATACTGATAGAAATTTTATTCCCGTCCCGGGTGAAATTACCTTTTTTCATCCTCCGGGTGGGCCGGGTGTGCGTGTGGATTCTCATCTTTACACGGGATATACTGTACCTCCGAATTATGATTCCCTGTTGGCCAAGGTGATAGTCTGGGGAAGCACAAGGGATGAGGCACGCAAGAGAATGATTGGAGCCCTAGACGAATGCATTATTGAGGGTGTACCAACAACAATACAGTTCCTTAAAACCATTCTTCGAAATAGTGATTTCGCCGAGGGTAAATTTGATACAACCTTTATTGATAAAATAAAAGCTATATCCGTAAGCGGTTACAATGTGAACGGAAGTGCGAATGGAGATCGAGAAAATGGCCGATCTTGACAAAAAAGAGAAAGAAACTCTATTTAGAATTTTCGACGCGAACTCAAACAGGTGTGCCGAAGGGCTGAGAGTTGTTGAAGAGATAGCCAGGTTGGGCATGAATGACGCGGCACTTGCCGGAGAGATTAAATTACTGCGCCACGCCGTGAGATTCAATGCCGGCAGTCTTATGGACAATTCAATCAAATACAGGGATAGTGATGGGGATGTAGGAAAGAACCTTCCGTCAGAGACAGAAATGTCTCGTTCTTCGTTTGGCAGCGTTTTAAGAGCTAGCTTTCTGAGAGCCGAGGAAGGTCTACGAGTGTTGGAAGAATTCTCCAAGCTGATTTGCGTTGAAGCAAGTCTAAAATTTAAGCGTCTTCGTTTCAGGGTTTATAATCTTGAAAAAATATTTCTCAGTGAAGAGGAACAAAACGCCGTGATACCGGCTTCTCCTTTTCTTTACGCTATTGTTGATCGTTCCTTTGTTATTGCCTCCAGGGTAAAAGAGGTTACGAACGCTCTTTGCGCCGGAGGAGCGGATATTATTCAGTATAGAGCGAAGAATGTGACGGTAGAGGAAAGTTTGGCCGACCTTTCTATTATTTTATTTGAAGCCTCCAAAAGGAATGTACCTGTTGTAGTAAATGATGATCCTTTCTTGGCGGCGCAGTCAGGGGCTGACGGAGTGCACATTGGAAGCTCTGATCCCGATCCATCGGTGGCAAGAGAGATACTTGGGCCGGATGCTATTATTGGACTGACGATTGACTCTTTAGCAAAGCTGGATGACAAGGCCCTGGAGCTTGTAAATTATGTTGGTGTGGGCCCCGTTTTTCCTTCAAGCACAAAGAGTGAATTAGCAGCGATAGGCCCCGGATTTGTTCGGGAGGCGCGCAGGAAAACAGACCTGTCTATTGTGGCGATAGGCGGTATTACACCCATGAATGCTGAATCTGTTTTTGAGCACGGAGCGGATGGGATCGCAGTTATTTCATCTTTGCTTCAGGGAGATATTGCGAAAAATTGCTTTACCTTTCGACAAATCATTGATAAAAGATAATAGAGGCGTTTGCAGCATCACTTTCTCGAGGCGTTGTTTAACGCGATTGGAGCGAAGCTTTCTGCCGTTGTTTAGTTACGGATAGGAACGGAGTAGTCCTCGGTGCGGAAGATTCCCGGATTTAATACTGTTTTTAGGATTTGTGGGTATGAAAAGAATATATAAAGGGATATTACTCGTAATTTTTGCTCTATTTACCGCATTCGCGCTGGTCTCGTTCGACAAGAGTGAATGGGGGCTTTTTTGGAGCGCGGATAAGAATCTGTGTGGACCAGCGGGGGTTTACTTAGCCGGAAGTCTGCGCCGTTTGTTTGGTGTAATTTTTTCCTGGGTAATTCCTGTATTTTTCGCCTATTGGGGATATTATTCTTTTAGAAGCCGTAAATTATCAGAGGGCCCTGTAAGGCTTATGCGGACTCTTATTTTGTTTTTTGTTGCTTCTTCAATATTCGTATGGGCGCAAATACCTCAGGGTGGGGGTATGCTTGCGAGTTGGACGGTTGACTTACTGGAAAAATTAACAGGGAGAGTAGGATCGTTACTTATTATGTCTGCGTCTTTTCTGCTAAGCGCGGTATTGCTCTTCTTCGGTTCCGTGAAACTCTTTATTGAAAAGCTATCGCGACGAAAAATTGCGGTCTCAAAAAAGAATAAAACGGAGGAATCGCGGAGCATCAAAAGAAAAAAAGCGGGTATTCTCGCAATGATAAATAAGAAGACCAAGTCCAGAGACAAGAAAGAACCCAAAATTGATGTCCCAAAACTTAACCCTATAACCAAAAAGAAACAGACTTCTAAGAGTTTGCCAAGGGATCCTTCGGCTGGTATTACGGCTGCAGATTACGCTCCACTTCCCGGTCTTGATATTCTTGAGGATTATGATCATTCCGCTGTTTCGCATAACAGGGAAGAACTGCTGGACAGATCTGAAATTATTGAGTCCAAACTGGCCGATTTTGGTATAATGGGGAATATTAAACAGGTCAGACCCGGGCCGGTAGTAACAACTTTTGAATTTGTACCCGCTCCGGGCGTTCGCGTAAATCAGATTGCCAGCCGGGCTGATGATATATCACTTGCCATGGCCGCAAAGGCGATCAGGATTCAAGCGCCGATTCCGGGAAAAGGCGCGATCGGGATTGAGATTCCGAACCCTAACCCACAGATGGTGGTAATAAAGGAAATGCTGGAGCATTATCCTTCAGGAAGCAACGGGCTTATAATCGCTCTCGGTAAGACCACGACAGGGGAACCATTCTACGCCGATCTTGCTGAAATGCCTCATCTGCTTATCGCCGGAGCTACGGGAAGTGGAAAAAGTGTTTGTATCAATTCCATTATCACCAGTCTTCTCTTTAATCACACTCCTGCTACATGTAGGTTCATTTTAATCGATCCGAAGCGCCTTGAACTTATTACCTATAAGGGGATTCCTCATTTGCTTCATCCTGTGATAAATGAGACTAAGGATAGTATTAGGGTGATGAACTGGCTTACGATCGAGATGGACCGCAGATATAAGCTCCTGGCAAAATTTGGTGTTAAAAATATTGCGGGTTTTAACGAAATGGTAAAAAAGGAAAAACCGGTATTTCCGGAAACGGGAGAAAAAATAAATATCCTTCCATTTTATGTGACTATAATCGATCAGCACGCCGATATTATGATTTCAACCGGTAATGAAATTTATCCTCCGATTACACGGTTGTCTCAAATGGCGCGGGCGGTGGGGATACACCTGATTTTCGCTACGCAGCGGCCTTCGGTGGATGTTGTCACCGGGTTGATAAAAGCAAATTTCCCATCCAGGATTGCCTTTCAGGTTACATCGAAGACGGATTCGCGCACGATACTCGATGCTAATGGCGCGGAGAAGCTTCTTGGAAATGGAGACATGTTGTATTTACCGAAAAATTTTCCCATGCCGGTCAGGCTTCAGGGATCATTTATTTCGGAGAAGGACGCGAAGAAAACGGCGGATTACTGGAGGTTTTTTCATGGAGATAATGATAAAATTGATTTTTCTGATATTAAGAACAAAGATGACGTTGGTGTTACCGACCTTGACGATGATTTGTTTGAAAAAGCCAGGGAGCTTGTAATTATACATCAGCAGGGCTCGATCTCACTTGTCCAGCGGCGTTTGAGGGTTGGCTACGCGAGGGCAGCGAGATTGATAGATATGCTTGAACAGTCGGGTGTGGTTGGTCCCTATGAGGGAAGTAAAGCGAGACAGGTGCTGGTAACAAGGGAAGAGTACGAAGAAAATGGGTAAATCACCAGATATTCCCACCTTTTTCTTTTTTAATTTGGGATGTCCAAAGAATATAGTAGACGCTCAGCGTGTTGTGGACAGACTTGTTGTAGCCGGGTTTAGGGAGGCCTTAGTAGCTGAAGAGGCCGATCTGATTGTCCTGACAACCTGTGCTTTTATTCAAGCTGCGGAGCAGGAATCAGTCGATGAAATCCTGAGGATAGGAGAGGCAAAGAACGAGGGACAAGTGTTTGCCGTACTGGGTTGCCTTGTTTCAAGAGAGGCTGATAAGCTCGCGGGGCTTTTCCCCGAAGTTGATATCTTTATTCCCGCTGCCGATATGGAAAAATTGCCGGAGAGACTGGCCCGGGAGGGTTTGATAACAGGCCCCAACCTAAGTGATTTAGCCTGTCAGGGTGAAGTTATACCGAAAAAACTATTTACGCCGCCTCATCTCGCCTATCTTAAAGTTGCTGACGGATGTTCGAATAATTGTACCTTTTGCTTGATTCCTAAGCTTAGGGGCTCTCTGATCAGCAGGGGCAAGAACGAAATAATTAGTGAAGCCCTTGGGCTAAGCGAGAAGGGAGTCAGAGAACTTGTTGTAGTAGCGCAGGATACGGGCGTATGGGGGCGTGATTTAAATAGTGACCGCAAGCTTTGCGATCTCCTTGAGGATATATCCTCGGTAGTTAATTCGGAATGGATCAGGCTGATGTATCTTCATCCGGCTCACATTAATATTGAAAAACTAGTGAGGCTATTGAGTGAGGGGATGATTCTGCCGTATCTTGACATCCCGATTCAGCATGTTTCAACTAGACTGCTAAGGGAAATGGGCAGGGGATATGGAAGGGATTATCTGGAGAGATTATTTGACCGCTTAAGATCGCGGATAGATGGACTGGTAATCAGAACGACGGTTATGGTTGGGTTTCCGGGAGAAACCAGTGAAGAGTTTAACGAACTTATCGATTTTATTGAGCGCTATAGACTCGATCATGTGGGTGTCTTCGGTTTCTCTCCCGAAGAAGGGACAAGAGCCTATAACTTCGATGGAATGATTGGCCAAGAAACCATTATCAAAAGAAGAGAAATGATAACTGACATTCAGATGGATATTTCTACTGAACATCTTGCCAAGAGAGAGGGGACAGTAGAGAAGGTACTGGTGGATGAAATATTGGATTCTTCACAGCGTCCCGCTGAAGGGGTTTGGGGCGAGGGAAGATTTTACGGGCAGGCTTATCAGATCGATGGAGTAGTTTTTCTGTCGGGAAAGCGTGTAGAGCTGGGCGAATTAGTTATTGTTTTTTTCAAGCAGAAGACGGCATACGATATGTTTGGCAGCGTAAGGTAATATGAGAAAATAGAGGAAATAGGTATTATGGATACCGATAGCTGGCCCAAACAAAAAACAGCTGTTCTTGTTATTCACGGCATAGGGGGACAATACCCATTCTCTACAATGGATCAGTTCGCGCGTTCGCTTATAGATTCATTTGAAGAAATGGGTCTTTCTGATTTGGCGGTTGAGCATTGTATAGCTAAAAGGGAAATGGGCGCCGGCGGTTACTGGAACGACAATTATATACGCGTCATCAATAAAGAGAGTGAATATTCAATAGATATCTATGAGTATTACTGGGCACATCTTACCGAAGAGAAGATGAAATTAAAGGATATCCAAAGGTGGGTTTTGCAGACGGTAAAAGGAGCGGAGAAATTTTATAAGCAGAATGAAGAGCTTGCGAGAAAATGCGGTGACAAGAGTGCTTTCTTTACGGAAGGCGGAAAGTTTAAAGTTAACAAATACAGGGCCTTTCTGGTCGGAGTGGCCGGGATTGTGCCTGTATATACAGGGTTGTGGCTTGGACTTGCTTCTCTTATTTCAAAGATTCCTGTTGTGGGGGCTTTTGGAGAGAAAATTATAGATATCCTGAATTCAAAGATTTCAAGTTCACTAGTAAACGTTATAGGAGATATTGCTATATATAATTCTATCGATCCGAAATCATCATTCTACCGGATTAGAAAAGAAATATTAAGCGGGGCTGTAGATACTGTGAAATATCTTCTGGCGTTACAAGACGAAAATAATGTCCTGCGGGGCAAAAGTGTAAAAAATATTAATTACGGCAGGGTTATTCTGGCCGGGCATTCGCTGGGAAGCCAAATTGCCTTCGATGCCATAAATCGTCTTACACAGATGATATCCAGCGGGGAAATTGCCGGAGTTGGACCAATTGGGAATTATCTTACCCCGGAGGGGGGTGATGTCCGTGTCAATACCGGAGGAGCAAGGTTTGAGAATGTTAGTGAAAAGTTGTGCGGGCTTGTGACTTTTGGGAGCCCGCTTGATAAAATCGCCTTTTTCCTAAGGCAACAGGCGCCGGATGAGCAATATCTAAGGCTTCAGATACTTCAAAATTATCATTCCTTTAAGCAAAAAGAATGGCTTGGGTTCTCAGGGATCAAGTACAGGCTGGAGTCACCTTATAAGAGAATATTCGATAATATCAGGTGGTATAACTATCACGACGCAGGTGATCCGATAAGCGGCAGGCTTGACTATTATGGAAATGTAATAAATAGAAGGCGTTCATATAAGAAAAAATGGCGGGGATTCACACATGGCGATTACTGGACTGACAAAGAGATGTTCAGAGAAATTATTACAGATTTTATAATTCCTGATGGACCGACAGAACACCTCCGGGAAAATTAAAGGGATTAAGGGAAAAATATTTTTCTAAATCCCGGATAATAAAAAGCAGGTTCCCTCTTCTTTAAATTAAAATGGATCAGGGATTTTGATTTCCTGCTTTACTACTAAGTGGATTACTATGCAGATTTTCCAGTCAAATACTATAGGGTCTTCATTATTCGGTAAAGGAATAACGCAGGCGTTATTAACTGTGAATTGCATAATTGGATTACCACCGTCAAGATAGTCAGCAAAGGCACGGTTGAACAGTGTAACGCCGGCAGAGTTCAGGATGGCGGGCGTTTTATTTCCGAGCGCTTCTGAGATTGATTGGCTTGTATAACCTATAATAGGTTCCGGGCCGTCTGTGGGATTTTGTCTTGTAAGTGAAACAGACCCGCAAATTTTCCAATCATGAGTGTTTGCAAAATCTGTGACTTCATACGACGCGCTTACTAACTTGCAACTAATGATATCCGAACGGTCCAGGTCGTTGTCCGCGATGGCGTTATCTAATTCTGCGCTATAGTCAAACAAAGTATTTGATACAAAATTATCATCATGGCTATTTTCGTTGAGAGTGACGGACAGTTCATCAGTAATAACGACTTCAACCACCTTTTCTTCGAAAACACAGCTGTTTCCAACTGTTACGATACTAATTAATAGTGTAAGAATTATTATTCCGGGTATTTTCTTCATGATTAACCCCTTTTTTTTTATGTTTGTTAATTACCAATAGAAAGCCCGATCGAAAAGCTGTTCTGGTTCGCGATGTTGTACTCACCGTTAAAATTAAGGAAGAAAAGATGTAATGAAAGTCCAAGGGTTGTGTGAAAACACCGGCTTGTTTCAAAATCAACAGCAATATCCTTTGGTAGCCCGGATACATCACTTTCGTATGAAAGATTCATCGAGAACATGTCCGCGGAAATACCCGCGTAGGGTTCGAGTCTCACAAAACCACCGGATAGTCTTTTACTTGCCTGGAGACCTATAGATAAGGCATTAGCTGAAACAAGGTCATCACCAAGGGTAAATTTCTGCCAGAAAAACCCCGCGGCGATATCGATTGGAAAATTCGGGCCGGGATATTGAGATAGGCTGTGACGAAGCCCAAAACCAACAAGACTTATGTTCCCAAGTTCGCTATTGTCTGTATTAAAGGCGAAATAGCGTATCATAGCTTCAGTGCCATGTAATGTTCCCACGCGAAGCTGCGGCACAGCTATAGCGAATGAGTTAAGGTCAAAACCACCGGGAAAAACAAAACTGGTTCCACCGCTGCCGTCGACAATTATTGCGTTGCCGGAGCCGATTATTGTAGGAACAGTTACCATTTGTTCCGGCGTAAACCCGCTCTCGGTTGTAGCGTTGAAAGTCCTATCGTTATCTCCGAATATAACGGCCATAGCTCTGACCTCGAAGCTAATATGCAGGCTTGTTCCTGAAATGCGCGCTGAGTGAAAAAGCCCATCGTTAAGATCAGAACCTAAGGCATCTGATAGCGGTTGAAGGTAACCGGTGGCATTTTTCCCTGAGTAAACCGAAAGCTGATCTTCGATCTGGGCTGAAACGGGCGATGCCGCAAGAAGGATAAGAATAGCGAACCCTGATATTTTTATTAAACGGGTTAAAACCACCATTAAGAACTCCTTCTCTTCTGAGAATCGTAGGTAATTACATTTTGATGATGTTTACGAATTCTAAAAGTCATTACTTAATTATACCATACTCTTAAAGATTTAAAAACCATTTTTGATGGAATGTTATGAAGTGGTAATGGTTATTATTATTTCTTTTCTGTTTTCGGATGCTTTAATAGGCATCCTTTTTTTATTTTGAGTTCGATGTAGTAATC
>JAGHBT010000186.1 GCA_021160845.1 bacterium
GAAACCTTTCAGACTATGTTCGGCCACCGGTATTTGAATGACATAATTATTACTCATAGGTTAAAAACCGCGAAATCCTCATTAATCGTTGATCGCATCAGGGAGGTTCTCGGGGACAAGTATATATTTGACCCTGAGGATGAAGACGCCCTTCAAATATGGGATACGGCGGAGTTTTTCGGCGAGTTTATGTTGTTTTTTACGGGGTTCAACATTTTCCTTGTAGTTATGGGCGCTGCCACTCTGTGTGTAGGTGGAATAGGGGTATCGAATATAATGTATGTTGTCGTAAGGGAAAGAACAAAAGAGATTGGTATCAAAAGGGCGATCGGGGCGAAACGCTGGGTAATTCAGTCGCAATTTTTTGCCGAAGCCTTTTTGATAACTATAGTTGGAGCTCTGCTTGGGTTTTTAATCGCGTGGGGAGTTATAGCAATTCTGGCGAATATGCCGGAAGAGGTAAAGAACTCTATAGGAATCCCGATTATTGATCCAATCGTTGCCGTTGTCTCGGGGGGGATCATAATGATTGTTGGTTTGATCGCGGGGTATTTCCCGGCACGAAAGGCCTCTAGGCTTGACCCTGTGCAATGCCTCAACTGATAGGTGTGATATGTGGAAAATGCTTTTGCAGGAGTTCATTTTCGACTTGAAACATCAGAGAGTACGTTTGGTTTTGACTCTGGTTTCAATAATATGGGGAACAATGTCTGTTGTGCTTCTTCTCGCTTTCGGGTTTGGACTTAAAGAGAGAATGTATGAAGGGCAAATGAATGCGAGAGACGAGGTGATAAGCATATGGTCGGGAGAGACTTCAAAGGAGTTTCAAGGACTGGGGCTCGGGCGGAATATCTCTATGCATAAAGAGGATATCGAATTGATTAAGGATAATATCCCCCTCGTCGGTATGATCAGCCCAAGTTTTGGAAAGGGGATGCGTGTAAAGAATGGAGATAACCGCACTACGACATATGGGGAAGGGGTTGGTGTGGATTTTAGGGATATGAGGCATATGTTTCCGCAGAAGGGTGGAAGGTTCCTGAATGAGAAGGATATAAAGGAAAACAGGAGGGTTGTATTTCTTGGAGACGAGATTGCAAAAACGCTCTTCGGCAAAGAGGATCCGGTGGGGGCCACTGTGTTAGTGGACGACATGCCATATACGGTTGTGGGTATAATGCAACCGAAACTGCAAACCTCTATGAATAATGGCCCCGACGCAGAAAGAGTGATAATGCCGTATACTACATTTTCTACTGTTTACCAAAGGAGACGCATAAACCATATGCTTATCAGGCCCACGGAACGGTCGAGATCAAAGGAGCTTATTCGGGATGTGAGGTATGTGTTGGGGAAAAAGTACAGATTTGATCCGGCTGACAAGTACGCGTTATCTGTCTGGGACGATATTGAGATGGAGAAGACCGTTTCGAAGATATTTCTTGGAATGAATATATTTTTTGGAATCGTCGGGGCATTAACACTTGTAATAGCGGGTGTGGGGATAGCAAATATTATGTATGTTGTCGTTAAGGAGACGACGAGGGAGCTGGGGATTAAAAGAGCTGTCGGGGCGAAAAGGCGGCATGTCGTATATTACTTTGTAGCGGAGACATTTCTGATTACCGGCGGAGGAGGGGGCATGGGAATTCTGCTTTCACTCGGGGTGATAGGACTCGTCGGCATGACGCCCCTTGATTCGGGTGTTATGAAATATATGGGGCATCCTATTTTCTCATGGCCTATTGCAGTGGTTACGGTCACCATCCTTTTGTTGATTGCTCTTCTATCCGGGATTTTCCCCGCGCGTCAGGCAGCGGAGATTGATCCTGTTGAAGCGCTTCGATACGAGTAATCCTACGATTTTTTACCTTTAAGAATATCAAGCAGTGTCAAAATGCCGTTCTCTTTGGAGAATTTGCCAAGTTTTGTCAGAATATTAGAAAAAGATTTTTCATCGCGAATCTTTATACGAAGTGTATAGTGTCCGCCCTCGAGGTTGCAAGGAGGGGTAATAATGGCATCCCTCGGAAGGCCGATACCTTCAATAATTGTTGAAATATTCTTTAGATCACTCTGCAGGGCCGGATAACAGGCATTATGAAGTGATTCAAGGAGGGAGTCTTCTCCAGAGCGAAAATCAGAGAGGAATTTATCCCATCTTCCCATACCCTGGTCTGCCAGGTAGAGTATGAGACGAACCGCTTCTTTTTGCTTGCCGCGGTTTAGTGTCTCTCCTGCCAGAAGCAAGGCGGCTTTCGTCTGGTCTATATGGGGGTGTTCTGATAAGGCTAAAAGGTCACCGGTGGAAATCTCGCCGGTGTGCAAGGCCTCCAGAATATTATCTTCGAGCTTAAGCAAATTTATAAGCCGGTAGAGATAATCCCTTGAAAGTTTTCTTCCATAGCTCTTTGAGAGCAGCGGCAGCATTTCTTCCGCGGGGCGTCCTGAAAAAGCGGTAATTTTGTCTATTGTGATTATTTCCTCGAGTTCGGAGAGTGCAGCCCCCGATGAAAGTTCCTCCAGGCGAAGAGCAATTATTTCATTAATTTTGGCTCCGGAAACTGAAAAAATAACTGCGTTTATTTTTTTTACTCCAGCCGCGGCCGCTGCGGCAATCCGCCGGTGGCCGAAAATCACAATTCCGTCCTCCGGATTACCGTTATCCGATTGTAGAAGCGCGGGAGAGTGAAGAAGTCCCAGCTCCGCAACGGAAACGGAAAGACGCTGATCGCTTTTACTCTCTGCTTTCTCTCCCGGAAGATGTTTTCTCACCCTCAGAGGAGCATTCACGCCGATGTTAATATCACAGGGGTTTATTTCAATTAATTTTTTATGAAACCGCGTAGTTTTGCCTTTCATGATATTATTAAAGCAGTTTACAGATTTATTTTCCAGCAAACAATGAAAAAATATTTTCTTCTATGTTGCGGATGAACTTGAATTTATTATCTTAACTATAGTACATTGTACATATGAAACGTGAATTACCTTAATTGGCGTTTATAGGTTTAGTGTTTGTACTTTTTGTTTCGGATAGAATGTGAATGTATTCATTTGAGAGATAGTATTTCAGGTGTGTTGAACAACTGGAAGGGGGAGCTGAAGTGATGGATTTAAGTTTCAGGGTAATAACAATTTTAGTTTTATCGGTTTTCATTATTGTAGGTTATGGGTGCAGTGAGGAAGAAATGGTTCAACCGACACCTCCGCCACAGCCGGTCTGGAGAGCAACTGATGGTCAGATTGGCGGCCATATCCTTTCAATTGCGTTCAATTCCAACGATGATCTTTATGTGCTTTTGCAGGAGAACAGAAGAGTGCTGTATTACACAAGAGACGGTGGCAGAATTTGGGCTGTAACTGACACTGCTAATGTTGATACTATGTTGTACACGATTAGATCTTTTACTTTTAATAATAACGATGATTTGTTTGTGGGCACTCAAGAGGGATTGGTATTTGCATCTTCTGATAACGGTGATAGCCTGGCTGTCATGGATACATTGGGTGTTGGCTTGTTTGTTGATATCCGGGGGATTATTAGCACGGAGAACGACTTTCTATTTGTTGCAATAAATGGGGCTGGAATATATCGTTCCGAAGATAACGGACAAAGCTGGTCTAATGTTGGGGCAGGTATAGAGAATAAGGTTTTTATTAACGAGGGGTTGATAGTAAACTCTGACGGGGATATTTATTCAGCTAGCTGGGGGGGAGATGTCTACAGGGGGCAGATTAGCGGCTCTGACTGGACTCCCTTAAATCCGTTCGTAACAGGTTACTTCCCTGAATTAATTAACTGTCTGGCTTTCAGAGAGGACAACAAGGTGATAGGGGGGTATAAAGGGTTCTTCTGCTATTATGAAACTGACACGGCTAAAGTTGACAGCAGCATGTGGGTAAGTCAGATTAACGGGTTGCCCGATTATCAGGGTAACTCAGTAGACATCAGGTGTCTTGAGGTGGGGTCGGATGGGACAATCTATGCCGGAAGCTATGGTGAAGGGATGTTCAGATCAATAAATCAGGGTGCTTACTGGGAAGCGATTAACGATGGATTGCCCGATCTTCAAATTCAGGATATAGCAATAAGAAGTGACGGCAGAATTTTTATTGCCACTTTTAATGATGGAGTGTTTTACAATATTTGGTAGTGGCAAGTTTTATCGAATCAAAATATTTATAAGGCTGTGTGAACTGAACCGCGGTTGAGGCGCTCTAAGAAAGTGTAGTGATCCTACCGGATCATTAATTCTCCATTTATTGTATTAAACAGGATTTTATGATGAGAATGCGGCATACTATAATACAAATGGTTGTAATTTGGAGCATAGGTATCGCAGTTGCTTTTTCATACAACGCCTTTTCCGATAAAGGTATTAATCCGTTTATAAAAATTGTTTACGAAGAAAGTATGAAAACCCCGGTAAGCGAAGAGGGCGAGGGTATCGTTCTAATTGATCTGAAACAGCTTAGGGAATTGAGTAGAGATAATATGTATATTCTCGATGCCAGCACGGAAGATGATTACAGAGAAGGACATATCCCCGGAGCGATACTATTTGATTTTTATCAATTTGAAACTTATGCTGACAGGGTTTTACCTCTTATTGATCCTGAGGGTGATATAATTGTATACTGTTCATCGCCGTTTTGTGACAGCTCCAGTTTCCTCGCAACGGAACTCTATTCGATGGGGTACTTTAATATCTATTTGTATAAAGATGGTTTCTCAAATTGGCAGGATAAAGGGCTTCCGGTTGAAAAGGGATTACAATGAGAGATAAAAATGATTTTTCAGAAGGCACTTTGGCTTTAAAAAATTTGCTGTTAGAACCGCCAATGGAAAATAGTCTTAATATTAGATGGACATTCCGTCACTATTTTGCCCTTTTCGCCAGACTTGTTCTTGCCGCTGTATTTATTTACGCCGCTTTTGGGAAGATAAACAACCCCCTTATATTCGCTGAGGAAATAAGAATGTATGAGATACTGGATCTTTCTCCCCTTCTATATATTATTGCGATAGTATTGCCATGGGTTGAACTTTTATGCGGGATCGCGTTTATTACAGGGATTTTTATCCGCGGAGCTTCTTTTACACTTGCAATTATGAACATGGGGTTTATTGCAGTTATAGCCTACAGAACCTTAAGCATAATGAACTCGGGCGACACTTCTTTTTTGAATGTATTTTTCGATTGCGGGTGCGGTTTCGGACCGACATACGCCTGGAAAAAGCTGTTGGAAGATACGGGATTACTTGGCCTTTCTTTAATCCTCCTTTTTACGCGTGAGCACAGGTTTGTACTTTTGCGTTTGAGAAAATAATGAAGTACTTTAAGCGTGGAATATGCAGTGTCAAAACAGGGGGATATAACAAAACTTGCATTTAATTGACAAAAACTAAAAAAACTGCTTATAATGCCTGCGGTTAGAAAATGTCATGTTGTGCTTTTCATCTGAGAGAAGGGGGCATTTACTATGAACAATATACAAAATTACACAGACAAAGCTATTGGGCTTTTAATGGGCTATGGACCAAAATTGCTATTAGCGATAGTTACTTTGATAATAGGTCTTTGGATTATAAAACTATTTGTTAAGGCATTCGAGAAAACAATGGAGCGGAGTAAGACCGATCTGTCTTTACAACGATTTTTATTAAATCTGATCGGAATCCTATTGAAAGTAATGCTTGTAATAAGTGTCGCCTCGATGATAGGCATTCAAATGACTTCTTTTATTGCCGTATTGGGCGCTGCTGGGTTGGCAGTCGGCTTCGCGTTGCAAGGTAGCCTGGCCAACTTTGCCGGAGGTGTGTTAATTTTACTGTTTAAACCATTTAAAATTGGAGATTTTATTGACGCATCGGGTTATACGGGCACTGTTAATGAAATCCAGATATTGAATACAATTATAAAAACACCTGATAACAAGAC
>JAGHBT010000145.1 GCA_021160845.1 bacterium
AGTGTAACCAGTGATATTATAATTACTCTTATGAACCTTTAATAACAGATTGGCTCCATCCTCTATGGCTTTTTGATAATCTCTTATGTGTGTTCTATTTGTAGTTCCTACTTCAATTACTCTTTGGGCCGACTTTGAAAGAATCTCCGGAAGTCTGAAACTTCCCCCAATCTCAACGAGTTCCCCACGTGAAATAGCCACCGCGCCGGTTCCCGCGAGGGTATTTACAGCGAGGAGTACCGCGGCGGCATTATTGTTGACAATATGAGCGTCCTGCGAGCCCGTTAGAAGTGACAGAAGCTTTGCCACGCGGGTTTCTCTCTTTATTCTCTTGCCTGTTTCAAGATCAACTTCCAAATCAATATATCCGGAAGCCGCTTTAGCGATTTCAGCCTGTACCTGCTTTCCCAATACAGCCCTTCCAAGATTTGTATAAAGTATTACTCCAGCGGCATTTATTACTCTCTTGAAAATACTCCCGGTTAATCTCTCAACTTCCCCCGCAACATCAATTACTATAGCTCTTGTAATATCTTCTTCTTTACCGGGAACAGTCTTATCTCCATCTGTAAGAGCACGTCGATAATTTTCTATTACCTCACGTACAAGTCGTGTAACCCCTTTTCTGGAGGATGGTGTTACCAGCATACCTATACGATCATCGGTAAGAACCCTTTCAACGGATGGTAAGTTCTTCAACAGCGATTGCAAATTCATCTCTTCTCACAAACCTAAAAAAGTTAATGTTCTTCTTTTCTACCACATATTGTGGGTAGAGTCAATAATTTTCACAATATATTGATTCCGACAGATTATTTAACCCCTTATTGCGCGATTGCAATTTTCAGTAATCTGTTGTATCTTAAATCCGTACAGAAGCTATGATTACAACACTAAAATAATACAATGAGCACAAGGGTGTTTCTGTAGACTCGATAAAGATAATAAAAGGAGAAATGAATGAAAAAGGAATTATTTGTTCTTTTTGAAAAAATACACATGAAACATCGTCAATGGTTAGTGTTGTATACAATTATTACAATAGTAACCATGATTTTATCTGCCGGGTGTACCACGAAATATTCAAAATACAATAATCTCTACTCATCTTTGTCCGAAGAAAACCCTTTATTCGAACAAAAGATTCTGATGGGCAGGAGAATAGTTATTGATCCCGGGCACGGCGGCAGTTTTAAGGGTGCTCTTGGAGCCGACAGCCTCTCGGAAGCTGAAGTAAATCTAGGAGTAGCGCTTTACCTCTGGGGTATGCTTGAAGAAGCTGGGGCTTCAGTACATCTGACAAGAACATCAGACCATGATTTCCTAGCGAAAGACTCGCAGCAACTCGAAAGCGACCTCAGGGCACGTATGGAAAAAGCCAATTCTTTCAAACCAGAGGTATTTGTATCAATTCACCATAATTCAACATTACCCATTAACCGCGATAAAAACAGAATTGAAATCTTCTATAACAGTGAAGACACAGGGGCGTCTCTTGAACTGGCCAGATTGGTACGGCTTCACCTCGCAAGAAACCTGGGAATAGAGAATTCGGAAATAAAACCCGGGAACTATTATGTTCTTAGAAATTCAACAGGGCACGCGTCAATTCTTGGAGAGGCAAGCTACATTTCAAATCCTGTAGTCGAGGATAAATTGAAACTATCTTCCAAACAGAAACTCGAAGCAGAAAGCTACTTTATTGCTTTAAAAGATTATTTTTCAAGGGGTGTTCCTACATTAGAATTAATTTGTCCCCAGGCTGACACACTCTTTAGCTCTGATAAAATCGTTTACCAAATAAAGAGGGGAAACAGTATCCCAGTGGACCCAGCTTCATCAAAAATTTACTTTGACGGAAAAGTAAAAATACCCGTTTTCGATAGAAGTACGGATACACTTCACTATGGTATCGGTTCTGATATTCCAAACAGCATTCATACTATTCAGGCAAGTATAAAAAGTGTAAAAGGAGCCACTGCCACAGGTAATCTTCACAGCTTTGTTTTAAACAGACCACCTAAATATTTCCTGCCTCTTCCACCGCGATTCAAATCAAAGAACAGCTTAACCCTTTCAGTTAAAATATTTGATGAATATGGAAATCCCGTAATAGACGGCGTCCCCGTTTCAATTTCCCCTTTTGCTTCCGGGAAAAAATACTCAGGGAAATGCAATAATGGTATATTCTCTTTTTATGTAAAAAAATCCATTCTGCCGGGAAGCTTCTCTATTGAAATTTCCGGTGTAAGCGACACCTTATACTTCACAAAGCCATTACCCGCAGAAGCTAATATCATATCAATTGTCAATGCCTTAGATGGAAACACTGTTTCTTTCCCTTTTATTATTGACGGGAGCGGTACCCAATCCTTCAAAGGTGACGAGAACGGAATTATACAGCTCCCCGATTCACTCTTAAACAAACAACTTGCTGTGTTTGCCGGGGGGTTTAACCCGATTCTGACAGATCTAAATATTGGTTCAAAAGAAAAGCAAGTAGCAATTATAAAGCTATCTCCACTCTATGAGGGAAAATTGAACTCAAAAAGGATAGCGCTTAATCCAGCCCGAGGTGGAGCTGATGTAGGAACTACAGGGGTAAAAATGATAAGAGAGAGTTCGGTAAACCTCAAAATAGCCAAAAAACTAGGGGGCCTTCTGAAAACTGCCGGCGCTGTTATTCATCTGACCCGAGAAGGTGAAGAAACACTCTCAAATCTGGAAAGAGTCGCCAAAATAAACCGGTTTAATGCCGAGCTGGCAATTGAAATTAATCACGACTTAAAGTTGGAAAACAACACCTCAGATTATTCACTTCATTACTATCCGGGCAGTGAAGGGGGCACGAAAATATCCAATCTTTTTCAATCGTCTCTCGCAAAAATTTATCCCGGCAATAATAATACAACATATGAATCAGCTGACTTTTTCCTTACACACACATCGTGTCCAGCCTGTGAAATTCATTTTGCCTCTCTTTCAAAAAATCGGTTGGAAGAAATCTTATCTAACCCTGATTACATAAGTC
>JAGHBT010000135.1 GCA_021160845.1 bacterium
ATTAGGGGGTATAGGGGTGTTCCGCCTGAAGAATGCGTTTATCTGATGAAGAGATTGACAAAGGGCCTCGCCGATGTCAAAAAGGAATTTCCGGCTGGAGACGAAATTGTAAGCGGAATGGTTAGAGCCTTACTGGCGCATAAATATATTGCCTGGATTCAACCCTTTGAAATGGGTAATGAGATTACGGCCCGTTTTGTGGAGCTTCAGCTAATGTTGTCGGCGGGAGTGCCCCCGGCCGCGGCTTTTTGTCAGAGCGCTTACTATAACAGAACTCACCGGAAATATAGTGATTATCTCTATGCAGAGAGAAAGGGAAGTGAAAATGTGATGGCCTTTATTGAATATGGTCTCACGGGTTTTCTCGAAGAGTTAAACAAATTGATTGAAGAGGTGAATACCTTTCAGGATGGAGCTGTCTGGAATAATTATATGGATAGTGTCCTCGAAGGGAAAAAAAGCAGAATTGCGTGTAGACAAAATAATTTACTAATTGATATAATAAAAATTGGTGGAAGTGTTCCCATCTCTGATGTAAGATATATAACTCCGCGTGTAACAGAAGCATACGCAGGGAAATCGTATAAAACAGTCATAAGGGACATACAAAGTCTTATAGATTACGGTTTTTTAAGTAAGCGGCAAAAAGTGTTAGTGGCGCGTAAGGAAATGATTTATCCATTTAAGAGAAGAGCAATATCGAGGGAGAAAAATGAATTTTAAGGAGTTTATTGTAAGGCATGAAAATACTATTGAGCCACTTGAAAAAGGGATTGCCCTTGCTCACTGGAGAGCGTCGACAAACGGCGGCAAAAAGGATTTTGATGAATTGTCTCGCTTGCGGCTTAAACTGGAAACGGTTTACACGAGCAGAGAAGATTTCGCGTTTGTAGAGAGAGTGAGAAAAGAGGGTGATTTCGAGAATGAAATACTGGCCCGGACCGCGGATATCCTGCATTTGCGCTATCTCGGTATGCAGACGGATTTATCCCTTCTCGATGAAATTGCAAAGCTTGCGTCCGAACTGGAACATAGGTTTAATGTCTTTAGGACTGAGATCGACGGGAATGAGCTAACTCAGAACGATGTAGCGGGAATATTGGCCGGGGAAGGCGATTCAGAAAAAAGACGACTAGCGTGGGAAGGTCACAAAAGGGTTGGAGAGCTTTTGGAGAAGGATCTTATCAGGCTTGTTGAGCTTAGAAACAAGGTTGCTCGTAAAGCCGGGTTTGATAATTTCTACTCCATGTCCCTTTATCTTTCCGAGCAGAATGAAGATGATCTTGTGGAACTCTTTGACAATCTCGACCGGATTACGCGGGAACCCTTCATGGTTGTTAAAAAGGAATTTGATAACGGATTATCAGAACTCTATGGAATTCAGGAGAACCGGATAATGCCTTGGCATTACACGGATCTCTATTTTCAGGAACTTCCCCCGGTATCGAGTATGGATTTTGACAAATTTTACATGGGGAAAGACCCTATTGCAATAGCGGAAAAATTCTATAAAAGTATAGGAATGCAGGTTAGTGATGTTTTAGAGCGAAGTGATCTTTACGAAAGAAGCGGGAAATCTCCGCACGCATTCTGTACCGATATCGATCGGAGTGGTGATATCAGAATACTGTGTAACATAAAAGATACCGCGAAGTGGATGGATACTGCCCTTCATGAATTGGGACACGCTGTTTATGATAAATATATAGATAGATCTCTTCCATTTCTTCTGAGGATATATCCGCATCTTTGCATGACCGAGGCTTCCGCTATGTTTTTCGGAGCCCTAGCGACGGATGCATTATGGATGAAAAGTGCCCTTGGGTTAAGTGGGGAAGAGGTGGAAAAAATTACGCCTGCCGCGGAGAGAGCGCTCATCGCGAAGCAGCTTGTGTTTGCCCGCTGGTGCCAGGTCATGTTCAGGTTTGAAAGGGAGCTTTACAGAAATCCGCGTGGGGATTTAAATACTCTCTGGTGGGATATAGTCCGGAAGTATCAGTTTGTTACTCCTCCTCCCGGAAGGAATAAACCGGATTGGGCGAGTAAGATTCACATTGTTACAAGTCCTGTATATTATCATAATTATATGCTCGGTGAGCTGATAGCGGCTCAGTTTCGTCATTACATCGAAGCCAATATCTTTAAGGAAGATTTGGAAAGCAGTCGTTCTATATACGGAAATAAGGACATAGGTAGGGTTTTTATCGATCTTATCTATAACGAAGGCAATCTTCTTCCCTGGGATAAACTTATAGAAAAGGCTACGGGAGAACCCCTAAAGGTGGATTATTTAGCGTCCCTCTTCGTGAAGGAAAAGAATTAACGGGAGCGGGAGTTTTCTTGCTAAAGGCCTTTTTCTGGCTTTTACCCGGGACGGAAAGGTTTTATTTTTTCAAGGATTCTTTTGACCCTCGATTTTGTTTCTATCTTGCGGGCTTTTAGTATTTCTGATATAGTGCCACTCAGTAATAAGTCTCAATATCTATGTTTATTAAAGGGGTATAGTCCATTCTTATGGAACTGGTAGATAAACAGGAGGGACGAATCTTATGAAGGGTTTTAAAGCAACAGCGATTTGTGTCTTTGTTTTATCTTTTGTTGTTTTCTGCCGGTATGCTGGTAACAGCCTGGCCGCAAGCAGCATCGCGGGGAATGCAAAGTTAAACTCCGTCCTGCGAGCTACCGGTGATAGTGAAAATGTGGATCTTGCGGGAAGATGGGAAACTAATGGCGAGTGCGAAGCTGTAGCGGCAATCGGGGACACAATCTACTTCGGGGATGGTACAACTTTTGTGGTAGTTGATTTTTCCAACCCCGCGAGCCCGGTTAAATTAGGGGAAGTTATGGTACCTGAACTAATAAAAGATATCGTTTTAAGTGGTAATTATGCCTATATGGTTGATGATTATAACGGGCTCCATGTGATAGATATAAGCAATCCGGACAGCATATTTGAAGCGGGTTTCTACAGTACAGGCGGTGGGGCTCAGGGCGTGGCCGTGAGCGGTAATTTTGCATATGTGGCTGATGTTGGTTCCGGTCTCAGGGTGATAGATGTCAGCGATCCGGACAGTCTCGATGAAGTTGGATTTTTTGATACTGCCGGATATGCTATAGATGTTGCAGTAAGAGGCAATTATGCCTATGTGGCAGATGGTTTGGATGGCCTCAGGGTGATAGATATCAGCGACCCTGCCAGTCTCTCTGAAGTGGGGTTTTTTGACACCGGCAGCTATGCCTGTGGCTTATCCTTGGACGGAAACTTTGCCTATGTTGCTGATTTTAATGCCGGGCTTCGCCTGATAGATATCAGCGATCCCGAAAGTCTCGGTGAAACCGGTTTTTTTGATACTGCCGGTCAGTCTTGGAGTGTGGCCGTAAGCGGCAATTTCGCTTATGTGGCTGACAGGGATGCAGGCCTCCGTGTGATAGATATAACCGATCCTGAAAACCTGAGAGAAGCGGGATATTATGATACTGCAGACGAAGCTCTTGAAGTAGTATTTTCTAATGATCATATATTTGTGGCAGACGGAGCGGATGGAATATATCTTTTCCACACATATCTTGTAGCGGTACTTGTTCAGAATTACTCCGCCGTTTTAGATAATAACGCGATCGATATAGAATGGAGACTATCGGAAGAAGTTGAGGTATCAAAACTCGCTGTTTACAGACGCGAATCTTCATGTGGCGGGTTTGTTAGAATCACAGCCTCTGAAATAACAAAATCAAATTTAAGCTATATGTTAAAGGATGATAACTGTAAAGTGGGGGGGAACTATAGCTACCAGGTAAGATCAGAGAGAGAAGATGGATATAGAATCCTTTTTGAGACAGAGTGGGTATCTATACCGCTAATGCCGCTGACTCTGCGCCAGAACTATCCCAATCCGTTTAATCCTGCGACCACCATCATCTATTATCTACCGGAGAGACTCGAAGTTACGCTGGATATCTATGATGTATCGGGGAGGTTTGTCACAAGGCTTGTTAACTGTGTGCAGGATAGCGGAAGGCATGAGTTGGAATGGGCGGGTATTGATGGACACGGTAATTCTGTAAGCTCCGGCGCCTACTTTTGCAGATTGAGCGCCGGCAAGAATGTTGATTCACGCAAGATGATATTGATAAGGTAAATGTTTGTCTTTTGTACTATGCTAATGTGTGGAGGTAAAAATGAAGGTTATTGTTTTGGGAGCGGGGCTTGTAGGCAGGCCTATGGCCGAGGATCTCGCGGCGGAACCTGATTTTGAAGTAACGGTTGCCGATATTGATGAATCTGCTCTGGAAAATATTGACAAATCTCTTTCTATTTCAAAGGTAAAAAGAGATCTCTCAGACCCGGTGGATGTCAAAAAACTTGTCGCCGATTATGATATGGTTGTAGATGCCGTTCCCGGGTTTATGGGGTACAGAACATTTGAAGCGATAATACAGGCCGGGACGAATGTTGTTGATATCTCCTTTTTCCCGGAAGATCCCTTTCAGCTCGATGAGTTTGCAAAAAGCAGAAATGTTATAGCCATTATGGACTGTGGTGTGGCTCCGGGGATGAGTAACATATTGATAGGTTATGTTGATCATTTACTGGATGAAACAAAAAGATGCGATATTTATGTTGGAGGGCTGCCCGAAGTTAGACAGTGGCCGTATGAATATAAAGCGGTTTTTTCACCTGTCGATGTCATAGAGGAATACACTCGCCCCGCCAGATATGTTGAAAATGGCGTGCTTGTTACAAGACCGGCTCTCTCTGATCCTGAATATATGGATTTTCCAGGGTTTGGAACCCTGGTGGCATTTAACAGTGACGGGTTAAGGACCTTGGCCAGGACTATTGACGCGCCGAATATGAAGGAGAAAACACTTCGTTATCCAGGCCATATTGAGAAGATGGAGATCTTGAGAGAAACAGGGTTTTTTGGTAAGGAACCGATAAATATTGGTGGATCAGAGATTCGACCTATTGATTTTACGGCAAAATTGCTCTTCCCGATGTGGAAGCTTGAAGAAGGTGATGTTGATATTACAGTGATGAAGATTATTGTCGAGGGGGAAAAAGATGTTCGGGATGTAAGGTATGTTTACAATTTGTTTGACAGGTATGATGAAGAGACGGGTGTTCACTCAATGGCGCGTGTAACCGGCTATACGGCAACGGTGGCGGTAAGAATGATAGCAGAGGGGATTTATGATAGAGAAGGTGTTTCCCCTCCGGAATATATGGGCAAGAGTCCAAAGTGTGTTGATTTTATGTTGAAGGGGCTTAAGAAACGGGGCGTTGTGTATGAAGAAAAGATTGAAATAATGAAATAGAATAATCCGGGTTTATCAATTTAAAGAGGAAGTTC
>JAGHBT010000078.1 GCA_021160845.1 bacterium
ACGATTGTAAAAAACTATATTTGAACCAGTAAATAGAGTGAGAAGTTAATTTTTTTATTTCGAGGGAATCGCTGAGTATGCTCAAATCTTGACAGTAGAGTAGATAGGGAGTATGTTGTTTAACAAATATATGTTGGTGCTGATCTTCGTTCGGAGTTTGCGTATGCTGATTGGAGCAAGCGAGGGTTCTTTGCAGTTTGATTGTTATTAGCAGGGATCTGTATAAATAATTTCGAAATGATGAATTGATTTTGAATGTGAGAGGAGGAAGGAGGAACACCATTTCCTTCGAATTCTATGAGGAGTAAAAAAATCATTAATACCGGCCTTACATTTGATGATGTTCTTATTGTTCCTGCGAAATCCCGGGTACACCCGAGAAATGTTAAGCTTAATACCAGGCTTACTAAAAAAATAAAAATGAATATCCCGATTGTTTCAGCGGCTATGGATACCGTCACGGAAGCTGAGTTGGCGATAGCGCTTGCAAGAGAAGGCGGTATTGGAATTATTCATAAGAATTTTTCTATTTCGGAACAAGCTGAGGAAGTTGACAGGGTTAAACGCAGTGAAAGCGGTATGATAACGAATCCTGTTACTTTTTCACCGGATCAGCTTGTAAAGGAAGCGATAGAAGTAATGTTGAAGTATAATATATCAGGTTTGCCTATAACGAGAGATGGCTATCTGGTGGGTATTTTAACAAACCGTGATCTAAGATTTATTCAAAGGAAGGATATTAAAGTAAGTGAAGTAATGACGTCTAAAAATCTTATTACTGCCTCCGAAGGAATCAGTATTAAGAAGGCGATGAGGATACTTCATGAGAATAGAATTGAGAAACTTCCAGTTGTTGATCGGAAGGGTCGGTTGAAAGGGCTTATAACTGTTAAGGATATCCAGAAGAGAATTGATTATCCGAACGCGTGCAAGGATGAAAAAGGCAGATTGCGTGTTGGCGCGGCGGTGGGAGTAACAAAGGATAGTATAAAAAGGGTAAAGGCGTTGGTTGACGCCAATGTAGATTTGATTGTTGTTGACACCGCTCACGCTCATTCCAAAGGAGTTATTGATAAATTAAAGAAGATCAGAAGCAAATTCCCGCAGCTCCAGATTGTAGCCGGAAATATAGCTACTGCCGAGGCGGCGAGAGACATGATAAAATTAGGGGTTGACGCTATCAAAGTGGGGATTGGCCCGGGAGCTATTTGCACAACACGCGTCGTTGCGGGGATAGGGGTTCCTCAGATTACGGCTATAATGGAATGCGCGCCGGTAGCGCATAATGCGGGGATTCCTCTGATTGCTGATGGTGGGATAAAATATTCAGGGGATGTTGTAAAGGCGATTGGTGCTGGAGCGGATTGTGTGATGGTAGGAAGTATTTTTGCGGGGACAGAAGAGAGCCCGGGAGAATTAGTATATCAGCAAGGGAAGAGCTTTAAAACTTATCGTGGAATGGGGTCAATTGGCGCCATGAAAGATGGTAGCCGCGATAGGTATTTTCAGGAGGATGTGTGGGATGAAAGCAAACTTGTAGCCGAAGGTGTTGAGGGAAGAGTTTCTTATAAAGGCAATCTTTCGGGTAATGTTGCCCAGATTATAGGCGGGCTCAGAAGCGGGATGGGGTATTGTGGGGCTAACACAATTGCTGCTTTGAAAAAGAAAGCGCGTTTCATTCAGATTACTCAATCCGGGCTCCGTGAGAGTCATCCTCACGATGTTTTTATTACCAAGGAAGCTCCAAACTACAGAAGAAGCTGATTCTTGCATGGATGAGACTTTAACCAACTTGGAAGAGAACAAAAAGAATCTGGAAACTCTTAAATCTTCCGCGGATCACCTTGGGCTCGATCTGTTTTCATCTACTAAGATTAGCCCCGGAGCAAGAAGGGGGTTTCATAAATCGATAAGGGAAGTATCAGTTTTATTGGACTATGCTATTGTGATTGGAATCCGTTTGTCGGCCTCTGTTCTTTCGACAGTTAAAGTAGCTCCAACCTGGACTTATTATTTTCATTACCGAATAGTTAATTTTGCTCTTGACCAGGCGGCGCTTTTTATTTCAGGGAAGTGTCAGCGTATGGGTTATAGCTCTCTACCAGTACCAGCTTCACAAATACTGGATTGGGATAGATTGTTAGGGCATCTTTCTCACAGGGAGTTGGGAGCTTCATCTGGCCTTGGATGGTGGGGCAGAAACAATTTGCTAGTCAATCCGAAGTATGGAGCTCAAATTCGCCTCGCTACTGTTTTAACCGATATGCCTCTACCAGATTTGGGGAAGGATAATGAAATGCCTGGTTGTGGGGAGTGCCGCAAATGTATCGATGTCTGTCCAGTTGGCGCTATACATGAAAGTCCGGAGGATTTTAATCTGGATAAATGCACCGCGCAACTTAGAAGATTTTCAAAAAGTGAGAAATTAAACACGATGATTTGCGGTTTATGTGTTAATGTGTGTAATGGCAAAATGGAGTAATTTCATAAGAAAGAAAGTTTAAAGCCATGAAAGCTATTGAAAAAATAACTTATTCAATATGGGAACTAAAAAAAGAAATCAGGAGGAATCCGGATAATTTTAGCGCAGGGAAAGAACTACTGGAATATTTTCTTAAAACCAAGTTGTATATAGAG
>JAGHBT010000208.1 GCA_021160845.1 bacterium
CGAACTTTTTTTACAACAAAAGCAAACAACTGGAGGCTGAAATTGATGGTTATCTTGATCGGGTTAGTACGGCGGTCTGCTGAAAACCGGAATGATCTCAGATGAAGCGATGCGCAGGAATATAGATGCATTACATGAATTTGTAAAAAACGCTGAGAAACAAAATGTAAAAGAGATTATCGCGGTTGGTACGATGTGTTTGCGGACAGCCAAAAACAGCGATGTATTTCTGAAAAAAGCAAGAGATGAATTAGGACTTACGATTAAAGTAATTCCGGGAGAGGAGGAAGCGAGGTTATCCTCTCTGGCTGTATTGCCCACAATTGAGGAAACGGACAAAAATGTAGTTATATTCGATGTTGGTGGTGGTAGTACTGAATTTATTTTCGGGAAAGCGGCAAAGGTAAAAAATTGCGTCAGCTTAAATCTTGGAGTGGTCTATCTCACAGAAGAATTTTTACTTTCAGATCCTGTGAATGAGAATGAATTAAAGAAAATGCAAAATTATATAATCGAATTTGTTAGAGAGAAAATATCAGATAAAAAAGCGGATTATCTAATAGGGATCGGAGGAACCGTAACTACAATGGGCGCGGTCATGCATAAAATGGCGGAATATAATCCTTCCATAATTCAAGGTTCGGAAATGACTTTGAATGAAGTAAAAAAACAGATTAAGTTATATAAAATGGAAACTATCGAAAAGCGTAAACAAATTCCCGGGCTTCAGCCTAAAAGAGCGGATGTTATTTTAGCCGGAGCGGTAATAGTGAAGACGGTTATGGGGATTTTTAACATCGATTCCTTTACAATCAGTAATCGTGGCTTGCGACATGGCTTAATGTTTGATAGATATTTGAGATAGTAAATAAAGGAGCAGAATATGCCGAACTTTTTTTACAACAAAAGCAAACAACTGGAGGCTGAAATTGATGGTTATCTTGATCGGGTTAGTACGGCGGGGTTGATTTTTAATGAAGGCGTAAAAGCGTATGTAACAGGGAAAAGGGAAAAATTCGAAAAGAATGTAAAAGATATCTCCGTTTTAGAAAGTGACGCGGATAATGTTCGACGTGACATAAAACACAAGCTTTATACTTATATGTTAATTCCGGAATCACGTGGTGATGTGCTTGGTATTTTGGAAACTCTGGATGATATAGTTGATGTCTGCGAGAAAGCTCTGGAACAATTTTCCATTGAAACACCTGAAATTCGTGAATTTCTAAAAACTGATTTTATCGAACTTGCTGAACTTTCTTCCAAAACTGTTGAAGAAGTGGTGAAAGCAGCTCGAGCCTTCTTTCGAGAGATCGAGATGGTTAGCAATTACGTAAATAAGGTGCAATTTTATGAACATGAAGCGGATAATGTGGAAGAACAGCTAAAGAGAAAGGCTTTTAATAGTGATGAGATCAAGCATTTCAGCAAGAAAGTTCATATGAGATATTTCGCTGAAAAGATCGCTGAGGTGTCGGATGTAGCAGAATCTGTAGCTGAACGGTTGTCTGTTTACGCGATTAAGCGAAGAATCTAAGCTAAATCCCGGAGAATAATCTTATGCTAATTATTATATTATTTCTGTCCAGCGGACTTTTCCTGGGTTGGTCGCTGGGAGCAAATGACGCGGCAAATATATTTGGAACAGCCGTAGGAACGAAAATGATCAGGTTTAAGACTGCGGCTTTTATATCCAGTGTGTTTGTTATTATTGGAGCTGTTATAAGTGGCGCCGGGGCTTCACACACCTTGGGGGAGCTGGGTGCGGTAAATGAACTGGCAGGGGCGTTTATTGTTGCCTTGGCTGCCGCTATTACCGTTCTGTGGATGACAAAAGCTGGCCTTCCTGTTTCTACATCTCAGGCGATTGTTGGCGCCATTATCGGTTGGAACTTCTTTTCACAAACAGCTACAAACATAAGCACGCTTTCAAAAATCGTAGGAACATGGGTGTTTTCTCCTGTCATATCTGCCGTGTTTGCCTTCCTGCTCTTTCATATTGTAAAGAGAATTGTTGAGGGTTCAAGAATACATCTCTTGCGTCTGGATTCCTACACACGAATTGGATTGATCGTTGTGGGAGCGTTTGGTTCCTATAGTTTGGGGGCGAATAACATTGGTAATGTGATGGGTGTTTTTATTAATTCTTCACCATTCAAAAATATCAGTTTAGTAGGGTTTTTCCACCTGTCATCGATCCAGCAACTATTTTTATTTGGAGGCATTGCGATTGCTATAGGGATTTTTACATATTCTAAAAGAGTTATGATGACGGTCGGATCCGGAATATTTAAGCTTTCTCCTGTAACGGCGCTGGTTGTTGTCTTGGCAAGCTCGATCACATTATTTATTTTCGCGTCACAAGGCTTACACGATTTCCTTACTTCACTTCATTTGCCGGCATTTCCATTGGTTCCGATTTCTTCATCACAAGCTGTTGTTGGCGCTGTGATAGGGGTCAGTTTGGCAAAAGGCGGAAGAAACATAAATTTCAAAAGGCTTGGACAAATAAGTCTGGGATGGATCGCGACACCGCTCGCGTCCGCAGTATTGGCTTATATCGCGCTCTTTTTTATGCAAAATGTTTTTATGCAGGATGTTTTTAGATAGGGGGCAGGCGTTTCCCCGGAGTGAAAAAAAGAATCAGTCTTAAGAGGCTGAGACAGTTATGAAAAGAGGGAGCGCCTTTGAAGGCGCTCCCTCTTTATCTCGATTCTCTAACTTTTAATCAGGTCATTTAGCGACCCAATAAAAGCGCTGAACCTTTTTTTTATCCCTACCTACTCCTTATACGCACTTTTGATGGCTCCCCAGGACATTACTTTTTGATTTTCATCGGGGCTAGCACCGTACATCGAGTTCTCTGATTCGTAGGAATCAATTGTTTCTTCGCCGCAAGGAGAAGACTCATTGAACATTACGAGAGGAGCCTTAAGTCCGTCAATCATTCTCCGTGTAGCTTTATCGAGCTTGGTTCCCAGGGGGTACATATCGAGAAAATCGTTGGCGGTAGCTATGGCATCGTCTATATCTTCATATGTAGCACCCATTAGAACGTTCAGCTTAGCGGCTACAAGGTGATGGAAAAGCTTTATTAGATTTTTGTCGTTTTTCGATGGAGTTCTGAAAATGTCCAGCAAATCACCTTTACTAAATGTTGTTCCACCTACTACCAATTCGTCTACCGGCCACACGTCGCTGTGGTTTTTCCAGTAACCCGGTGTCCCTGTGCATACATCTGGAGGTGGGGGGCAATCGCAGATGAAGGAAGTAGTAACTTCTTCTTGCATAATGAAGAAATTTGGGACAACTATTAATTCAAACACTCCGTTCACTGTATATTCTCCGCAGAGTTCCGAGCTCCACATTTCACCGTAATTGAATGTTAAATCGCTGTAAAAGAAAAGGTTAGTTGCGGTATGTTGTTCTATTAATGTCGTACCGTCAAACAACTCGATCGTATACTTAATTAAAATTGAATCGCCACCTGCGACGACTCCACCAGTGGCGGACCATCCGTCACAGTTAGCAGTTAAAACGAGATTATCGAAATGATTTGCTGAAGCGGAACCTGCAAGAGCGATTGACAACATTAGGACAAGGGACATAAGTAATGCCTTTTTCATCTTTTTACCTTTCTAAATAGGAAATGAGTCACAGAATCGTTTACTGATTTAGTTTTATAATTATACCACAGTTAGCCAAAACAGCGCAAGCTCTTAAATGCAATACTTTCCTTGAGGGCAATCGGTTGGCGTTGCCGATAAAAGCAAGCATAATAACATTGGTTTGGCTTGATGAAATAATTGATATTCCCTATTTATTCTTAGGGTCAGAATCAACACCATTGAACGTGAAAGAATTATTATTTGAAAGCATAATTATAGCGGTTTTTGGTGTAGTAATGATAAATATTACAAGAATTTTAATCGACTTATAGATATTTCTGTTGTAGAATATTAAAAGTGAGAGTGGAAACCGAGGAATGTCTTATGATTAAAAAAATTGTAATAATTGAGGATTTAAACGAACATAAAATAGGTTCGTTTAATAGGGATTTAGCTTATTGGTTAAGCAGGTCGCCAGAAGAACGAATATCAGCTGTCGAATACTTAAGAAAGCAATATCATGGAAGTACAGAAAGACTTCAAATATCTGTTCGAGTTATTTAACACGCACAAAGTTAAATATATGATTGTTGGCGGGTACGCGTTAGCTTATCATGGAGTGCCTCGTTATACAGGGGATATAGATATTTATGTTAAGCCTGATTCTCAAAATGCCGAGTCGATAATGAAGGCCTTAGATGAATTTGTTATAAACAAACGGACAATGGGAAGAAAAAAGGATTTATCAGATTTAGA
>JAGHBT010000114.1 GCA_021160845.1 bacterium
CAGCAGTCCTGCTACCTGCCTGCGGGCTTTTTCAACCGCCAGCTTAGCTTGTACCCCGTACCAGTGTGTGCTCGATGGGTTGCCGAAGTTATTCTCCAAGTAAGGACGCATAGCTTCGATTACAGCAGGGTCGAGAGGCGTAGTGGCGTTGTAATCCAGGTAGATAGGCTTCATATTTGTTTCCATCCTTTATTTTTCTCAATAGTCATGTGGAATGCCTTTAATGTGCAACATTAGATGCTCCATATCGTCCATTTCTTCAATCCACCCATAATTAGCATCAGTTTTATTATCAAGATCCTTTATATATGGTTTAATATCAAGCAAGGGTGTTCCATTGAACACATCCAATCCCGAAGTATAAATTTTATTTTCAACAATATTTTTTATGCGGACAACGCTTAATCCTATAGGGTTAGGTCGAACCGGAGATCGGCTCGCAAAAACGCCCACTTTTTTCCCCTCGGCCCATGGAGGATATACCACCATTTCTGTTTTGCGAATTATACGATCCGCGTAATAAATAAGATAAATATAATGGAATTTCGTGAGATCTTTCAAACCATCTACATATCGATGATTAATTGTTATATAAAATTCTTCCTTATCTGCCTCTATAGGTTGATATGGGGCGTTATTCTGATATGGCGTTTTTATTATACCTATTTGTTCGAGTTTGTAATTTATACTTTTCTGCATATTGTTCTTTTGTCTTCGAAGTTTGTCAGTTTAGTAGTTAATATATTGCTAACTACTTTGATCCGGGTTCCAGATAACCTTTGTTTTAGATATTTTGTCCTCATTTAGTCTCTTTGTAAAGCATTTCCTGGGAATACGGGGGTACATTGCTTATTTCGGTTGGCGGAAACCGAATCAATACTTTACCATGGAACCTGAGGGTGTCACCATATTTCTTTGACATTGGGGGCACGCATTAATATTATGGCTTTAATGGTAATCGGTGAAGCGGGGTGTTGTTTGGCAAAATTTTGCGGGAGGGGTTTGACCGCGCATAGCATATTTTCATAGTGAGGATTGAATCATGAAAAGAGTAGCCATTTTAGGCGCAAGCAATAAAAAGACAAGATACTCGCGCATGGCTCAGGAACTGCTTGTGGAAAATGGATATGACGTAGTTCCTATTTCCCACAGGGAAGAGAATGTGCTTGGGGTGAAGACTTGCCGTACAGTGGGGGAAGTGACCGGAAAAATTGATACATTAACCGTTTATGTTAATCCAAAACATCTTGCCGGGTATGTGGATGAAATAGCTCAAGCTGACATTCGTAGGGTTATTTTTAATCCCGGTACGGAGACAGAACCTTTGGAAAAGCAGATTCGGGATAGCGGCAAATTTGTCCTGGAGGCTTGTACATTAGTACTGCTAAAGACTGGTCAATTCGATAAATCCTGACAATTATTTATATAAAATACTCCAGCATGATTATTACGAGACGCTATGGGTTGTCTACCAGGTACCCGCGATGGGGGATTATAGTCCATAAAGGTTATCCCCACAAAAAATCTCGCTAAAAAAACAATATTGTTTTTACATTAAAAGACAAACAAGTAAGATTGACTTGGAATTCTACCTGTTTCTTGCGGAGAGAATCGTTTTCCTCAGCCGAATCGATTTCGGCGTGATCTCTACCATTTCATCGTCGCGGATGAAGCTAAGTGCTTTTTCTATCGTTATCGGTTTGATAGGCGTCAAGACTACGGCATCGTCTTTTCCTGATGCCCTCATGTTTGACAGTTTTTTCTGCTTTGCCTGGTTGACATTGATGTCCATATCCCGGTTTCGCTCTCCGACGATCATTCCTTCGTATCCCGGATCGCCCGGTTTTACGAAAAGCTTACCCCGTGCTTCAAGGTTGAAAAGCGCGTAGGCCACGGCATTACCGGATCTGTCGGCGACTATGGATCCGGTGAAACGAGCATTGAAATCACCTCTGTACTCCTCGAATCCCGCGAAATATGAGTTCATCACGCCGGTCCCCTTCGTATCGGTGAGAAACTCATCCCGATATCCTATCAGCGATCTTGAGGGCGCCGAGAATTCGATTCTAACCCGGCCGCCGCTTTCGTGAACCAGATCTGTCATCCTGGCTTTGCGCTGCGCGAGCTTTTCGGTGACAGCGCCTATAAACTCTTCTTCGCAATCGACGAATAGGTGCTCAATCGGTTCGAGCCGCTTTCCATTTTCATATTTATATATAACGTGAGGGCGTCCCACGCAGAACTCAAATCCTTCTCTTCTCATAGTCTCGATCAGGATGGCCATTTGGAACTCTCCGCGCCCTTTTATGATGAAGGTGTCCCTTTCGCCGCCTTCCTCCATTTGGATCGCGACATTCATCAGAGTTTCTTTGAAGAGGCGCTCACGTATCTTTGTAGATTGTACGAAACGGCCTTCTTGGCCGCTTAATGGGGAATTGTTAGTTGTGAACCGCATTGAGATAGTTGGCTCGTCGACAGTTATTCGTTTCAGCGCTTTTGGATGATTCTTCGTACAGATAGTATCGCCGATTTTAACGGCCTTGATACCGGCAAGGACCGCGATATCGCCAGCGCTGGCGGATTCGGCCGGCTTGTAAGTCATCCCCTCGTACTTCTGGAGTTTCGTCACTCTGAGAGGAACATATTCGTTGTCCTTGTTTATACATACGAGCAAGTCGTTCGAACTGACTGAACCGTTGATGACCTTACCCACGGCGAGCCTGCCGAGATAATCCGAATATCCGAGGTCGGAGACAAGCATTTGAAACGGTTCTTTCGGATCATAAACCGGGGGGGGAATCTCTTTGACTATCATGTTCAACAGCTGATGAATATTGTCTGTTTTTTCTTCCAGTGTTCCTTTGGCGATTCCGTCGCGGCCTACGGCGTAGAGAATCGGGAAATCGATTTGTTCGTCGTCGGCCCCAAGGTCTATAAAGAGATCATAGATTGCGTCGAGTACCTTAAGTGGTTGCGCGTCCTTCCGGTCGATCTTGTTTATTACGACAATGACCTTGAGTTTCGCTTCAAGGGTCTTTTTTAGAACAAAACGAGTCTGCGGCAGAGGTCCTTCAGACGCGTCTACCAGAAGGATGGCGCCATCGGCCATCGAAAGTGCCCTTTCCACTTCTGCGCCGAAATCGGAATGACCCGGGGTATCGATGATATTTATCTTCACGCTTTTCCAGACCACAGAACAGTTTTTAGCGGTGATCGTGATGCCGCGCTCGCGCTCGAGATCCATAGTGTCCATTATCCGTTCGTTCACAACCTGCCCTTCGCGGAGTAGGCCGCTCTGTTTGAACATGGCGTCCACAAGTGTGGTTTTACCGTGATCCACATGGGCGATTATGGCGATATTTCTAATATTTTTATTTTCAGCAATTCTGCTCATTCAATAACTCCGAACATTACCTGTTTCCTAATAGGTTATACCGGGTAAGTTAAGCTTGTAAGCTTGCACGAAAGATAAGCTCTTACAAATGTTTGTCAACAGAGAATGGATGAATTTAGGATTTCTTCTGATTATTTTTCGGGATGTCTGACAAAGAACAATGGTGCAATTATTAAAATCATATGTTATAATATGTACTTGGACAAAAAGTGGGCAAAATTATGTTAACTAAAAATGCATTAATCGCCGGTTTAGCAGTGATGGTTTTATCATCTTTTTCCCCCACTATGTCAAATAGCTATCCTGCAATTTCCGAAACTGATTATTTTGGAGTCCCATTACAAAACAGGGAATGTTCTAAAACGAGGGAAACGAGACGTAATATTGATTCAATAAGGAAAGAAACGGAGAATATTCTTAAGAGACAAGCAAACTTGTTGAAAGCGCCGGAGATATGCCCAAAGCGTAAATACGAATGGTTAGCCATATATCCCGATTCCTTTAAAATAGATGTGCTGCATTTAAAGAAATGGCGAAGAATGAACGGATTATGTTCCCATGTAATAAGTATTAAAAAAATAAACAACAAATTCGGGAGCATAAATGATTACATCCGGTATTTATGGAATAAGCAAAAGGGTGGCCTTAAGTATGTTTGCCTTGTGGGGGGCGCCTGCATAGCAGGCCCTCCGGAAGATCCGGAGTTTGATATAACACCCTATAATATAATTCCTATAGATATTTTTAATGATGGGCCGGCCAATATTGGCGCGTCGATTTATACTTCTGATTTTGAAGTGGGCGATGTAACAGTTGACGGCTACCCGGAGATATCCGTAGGAAGAATACCTGCCGAGAATAGCTATGATGTGGCGTGCTATGTTAACAAGTTATTAACTTACGAAAGTTCTGAGCCGGGTGCTTGGGAGAATGAAGTGACATATTTTATTGATGCCGCGTATCATAACGGTTGCTCGGGATATTTGGCGAGTCGCTATGCCGAGAACCTGAAGGGTTATCTCCCGGCCGAATGTAATCTTCATTATATGTTTGCAAATGATAGTACCTATACGGATTCTTCTAACTTTCCGCCGAGTGGGTTGACGTATTGTCTGACGCCGCTAAAAGCGATAGACGAATTTAATGAAGGGCGATCTCTGGTATTGAGTTTTGGTAATGGAGGGAATGCCTGGAATGCTGCATATTGGATGATTGGCCATATCCACAGTAACTGCCCCGGTTATTTTAGCATCGATTCCTTGGAAACTAATGAGATATTTCCATTCTTTATCGGGGCTGCCAGTGGACTTGGCGATTTAGTGCATCAGCGCACTGATGTACCCAGACCACTGGTAAAGGAACTGATGTTTGATAGTGAAAGGGGTATTATAG
>JAGHBT010000013.1 GCA_021160845.1 bacterium
AATTTTTCCTCATGTTATTTTTATTGGTTTAAAAAATAAATGTATAAAATTCCTTGACACTTGTCGGTGTTTTGCTTTAAGAAATTGTAACGATAAGACTTAGTGTTCGGGTTAGGTGAAATAACCAGTTTTTCCGTTTCAATGAAGGAGGGGCAGATGACAAAAGCTGACATAGTTGACAGTGTTGCCAATAAAACCGGATTAACCAAAAAGGAAGTAGCTGAATCGGTTGAGGGGTTCCTGTCGTGTATTTCCGATGGGTTGGCAAAAGGAGAGCATTTTGAAATTAGGGGATTTGGAACCTTCAAGGTCAAGCTTCGTAAGGCAAGAATGGCCAGGAATCCGAGAACGGGAGAGCCTGTTCCTGTTCCCGAGCGGCTTGTGCCTGTATTTAAGGTTTCACGTGAATTGAAAGATCTTGTTGCTCAGGGTTGATTTTTGTTGTGATATTTAGCGACTGTTTTTTATTCTTGCAACGCAAGTAATGGGCTTGTTATATCTCCTTTGATATCGCGGTGATATTCGAAGGGTGTTTTCTGTAAATGACTTGTATTTACTAATGCAATAGATTTCCCTGGATCATGGGTATCGGAGATTTGTTGAGGTTTTTTTGTTGCTTTGGAAGACTGATGGGTGGTGAGTAATTGGATAAAAGAGTAATTGATTTAAGAAGTGATACTGTTACAAGATATTCCTCCGGGATGAAAGACGCAATGATGCGGGCTGAGGTTGGCGACGATGTATTGGGGGATGATCCTACAGTACTACTCTTTGAAAGAAGGATGGCGGAACTTCTGGGAAAGGAAGAGGCGCTGTATGTCGTGAGCGGCACTATGGCAAATCTGCTTGCTGTGATTTCCCAGACAAAACCGGGAGACGAGGTCCTTCTTGATAGAAACAGCCATATTTTCAACTACGAAGCTGCGGGTTCCGCGGTGATAGGGGGATTGCAGCTTCACCCGTTCGATGGAATCGGTGGTTTTCTCCCTGTCGATGAATTGCCCTCGGCCGTCAGGCCGGACAATTTTCATTATCCACATACTTCACTGGTCTGTGTTGAAAATACTCATAATCGTGGCGGAGGGGCGATTTACCCATTCGATGCGATGAAAGAGGTTTCCAGCTTTGCCGCTGAATATAATTTGAGGCTTCATTTGGATGGAGCGCGCCTGGCGAACGCGGTTGTAGCTACGGGAATTCCATTTAGCGAGTGGGCGGAACTTGCCGACTCGGTGAATATTTGTTTTTCGAAGGGCCTTGGAGCGCCGGTGGGGTCGGTTCTTGTTTCCGATGCGGAAACGATTAAGCGGGCAAGAGACTGGCGTAAGAGACTGGGTGGGGGATGGAGACAGGCAGGTCTTCTCGCGGCAGCATGCCTTTACGCCATCGATAACAATGTTGAGCGTCTTGCTGAAGACCATACAAAGGCTTCCAGAATCGCCGAGGTAATAGAAGCGGACCCACGATTTAAACTTGTTTATCAGATCGAGACGAATATTGTTATATTTGAAGTTGTTGACGATTCAATAGTGATCGATGATTTTATTGACAAGCTGGCTCTGGAAGGGGTGCTCTGTTTGCATTTCGGCGGTCGGAAAATACGCATGGTTACGCATATGGATATTTCATTTGATGATATTAATTATTTTGAGAAAACATTTTCAGGAATTTAAGAATGGGCAATGAGAGTTTTTCAATTTTATTTTGTTAGTACTCCCATAGGGAATCTCGGTGATTTTTCTGAGAGGGCGATAGATACATTGAGAGATGTTGATATTGTTCTGGCGGAGGACAAGAGAAAAACCGGGATTCTTCTTTCCCGATACAATATAAAAACGAAACTTCTGCCATATCATGATCATAATAAAAACAGAGTCACACCCGGTATTATTGCCGAATTGAAAGAGGGAACAAGAATGGCTCTTGTTACCGATGGAGGAACCCCCGTTGTATCCGACCCGGGATTTTACCTTGTCAGGGAACTGATAAAGAATGATATTGAGTTCACCGTGGTGCCGGGACCTACCGCCCTAATTAGCGCGCTTGTTCTTTCCGGTCTTCCTCCTGACCGGTTTACATTTTTTGGATATATGCCTAAGAAAAATGGGAAAAAGGAAGAGTTTATCAAGCAAGCCGGCGAAAGAAAGGAAACATCAATCTTCTTCGAGAGCCCATATCGTTTGCTTAAGACACTCGAGTCTATAAAAAAAGTACTTGGAGACAGGGAAATAGTTGTAGCCAGGGAATTGACAAAGAGGTTTGAAGATGTTCAAAGGGGACAGGTAAGCGAGCTTTTAGAGTATTTTTCCACCAGGGGTATAAAGGGTGAAATTACATTACTTATAAAAGGGGTAGATGGTAAGAAATGAACGGAAGTTCTTGACATAAATGGGGCTGAAGTTCCATAATCCCTCATCAAAAGAAAGTGGGAGAATTAATTTTGTCTGCAAAAACTGTAATTAAGAATTATTTTCGTGGCTTTTTGAATCCTCTTGTTTCGTTAATCTCTTATATGGGGATTTCCCCCGTAGCCATTACTGTTACCGGTGTTTTGATTAGTTTTATTGGAGCATTTATGGTTGCCAACGGGAGATTGCTTGGCGGGGCTGTCGCGCTTCTTCTTTCAGGCCTTTGCGACATAATGGATGGTTCTCTTGCCAGGAAGGGTGATAGGGAAACGCTTTTTGGAGCCTTTTTGGATTCCACTGTAGACCGGGTATCGGAACTTGCGTATTTTGGGGCGTTGGTTTTTTATTATATTGGGAAAACGCCGGTGAATGGTTTTTATGTGTTACTTGTACTCATTTCTCTTTCGGGTTCGGTACTCACAAGTTACGCGAGAGCAAGGGCTGAAGGACTTGGGATTGGCTGCGAGGTGGGAGTTCTTGAAAGGCCCGAGAGGATTGTATTGCTGCTTATAGGTTTAGTATTTGGAGGAGTTCCCCTGGTTGCGATTCTTGTTATACTTGCCCTTTTGACTGTTTTTACTTTTATTCAACGAGTTATTCATGTTGGAAAATTGACAATGGGTAAAAATCTGTAACAGTTTTTCACGGTTCTTTTTGCTGATAAAGAATCCGGTTTTTTGTGAAAACAAGCTTGTTTTTGATTTTTCCGGGTGATAGTAATGGGTGATAGTAAATAGGTTATCGAGTAGTCAGTATTGGATATATATAGTGACAAATCTAAAAAGTGTTCTTAAAACCTCAATTCCAATCGTAGTGGATCTCGGCGCTCAAATAGTAATGTGGACTATTGAAACCACATTGGTGGGGCACATCGCGCTTAATTCCATGAGAAAGTTTTACCCCGGGTTAGACGCCAGCGGAGTAGATGCTCTGACAGCTGTGGGAAATGTCGTACAGATTATTCTTTTTACATGTACGATACTTCTTATATTTGTTTTTGGCGCGACAATTATTGTTAACAAGCTTCTCGGAGAAAAAAGGGTAGATGAAGCTAATCATTTTCTAGGGCAAGCCCTTTCTACCGCGCTTATTCCATCTTTCCTGATTGCGGTAATATGGCGCTTTGGAGCGGCATTTATTTTCAGTACAATACTGGGCGCCACAGATACGGTAACTGCCATAGGAGTGGATTATTTCAGAGTAGTTTCATATTTTGCGCCATTTATAGTTATGAATTTTGTCGCGATAGGAATTGTTCGCGGCGCGGGGGATACCCACCTTTCCATGATTACCGGGCTTATGGTAAATGGAATTCATCTTACACTGGCGATCATGTTGATTTTCGGACATTTCTTTTTTCCGGAACTCGGTGTCAGGGGCACCGCGCTCGCGGCTGGTATCGGACACATGGTTGGATGTATATTAACTTACACCGTTATTTTACGCGGGAAAAGTGTTCTTACTTTTAAGTGGAGTGATTTTACAAGCTTTAATAGGAAAAGTGTTTCAGAGATTATTAAAACCGGGATTCCCATTACACTTGAACAACTCGCGTGGATAACAGGTATGACTATTGTTATAGGTTTCAGTAACAGGCTCGGGGCTGTCGCGGCCGCCGCGCAGATAGTAATTCTTACATACCAAAGGTTATTTTCCGTTTTGTATCAGGCGTTTGGAATAGGAGCTCTTACACTCGTGGGACAACGCTATGGGGCTAACGAGCATGAAAGGGCGAAAGAAACGAGCCGGACATTCTTCTGGTTTGCAGCTGTGGTTGTGCTTATTCTATCAGGAGTAATATTCTTTAGATCCCGTCACCTTGCGTTGGTATTTACTAGCGATCCGAAGGTTATTGAGTTGTGCGCGGCTGTATTTAAGATTGTCGCGTTAGTGCAATTGCCAAAGGTTTTTTCGTTTGTGTTTTCGTTCAGTCT
>JAGHBT010000099.1 GCA_021160845.1 bacterium
GAGTCGGGTGATATCTCGGGGTCGTCGGGAGCAATATTCAGTGGTAAAATAACCGGCAGAAGAGTGGTTAGTTTTCTTGGGATTAATACCAGCGTTCCGAAAGAATGGGATGAAACAGAAAAGGCCTTGCGCAGCAAACCGGGTAAAACAATTGATTTTAAACCCGAAAAGCATGATTTAGATACCTATCCGATTATAAGATGTGTGGAAGAAATCCCATGTGACCCGTGTGTACATTCCTGTCCGGAAAATTCGATTAACTTACAGGGTGATACAATTCTGGGGTTACCGGTCTTCGACGGCAAATGTATTGGATGCATGAAGTGTGTATCCGCTTGCCCCGCTCTTGCTATAACTCTGATACGACCTTCTGTGGGAGGGGGTAAGGCAAATGTTGTAATACCATTTGAACTTGATGAAGAATTTCTTGCCGAGGGAAAGGAAGTTGTAACAACGGGAATGGAAGGCGAGCCGGTAGGTAAAGGCAAGATAGTGAAGTATCAAAGGTCGCCCACAGATAAAAAGCGTATTCTTATCACCCTGGAAGTACCGTCCAAAACAGCTCAGGATGTAGCCGGTATACGGATTCTTGAACCTGAAGAGATTAAACCGGAAGAAAAGGGGAAGCATCTGGATGATGATACTATAATCTGCAGGTGTGAACGAGTAACCGCGGGCGAAATAAAGAAAGAAATATTGAATGGGGTAAGGGATATGAATGTTCTTAAGGCAATTCTCCGAACCGGGATGGGAGCCTGTGGCGGCAAAACATGCACAAATCTTATTTTGCGGTTATATAGTGAGTGCGGGGTTGATCTTTCCGAAGTTACACTTCCTACAGACAGGCCATTTGTAGCTGAAGTTCCACTTTCTGCTTTCGCTGGACTGGAAGTGGGTGAGAAAAATGACGCGGAATAGTTTTGACGCGATAATCATTGGCGCGGGGAGTGTGGGGTGCCCAATGGCATATTTTCTCAGTCTCAAAGATTTGAAGGTGCTGGTTCTTGACAGTGAACATTCTCAGGGTCAGGGACAGAATAAGGCGGCCATCGGGGGGGTGAGGGCTACTCATTCTGACCCTGCGAAAATATCACTTTGTCTTCAGAGTATTGATCTTTTTAAAAACTGGGAGAGTAAATACGGTACAGATATCGGTTGGAAAGGTGGGGGATATTGCTACCCGGTTTATAGAGAGAAGGATGAAAAACTATTAAAAGATCTTCTTCCTGTTCAGAAGAGTTACGGGCTTGAGATAGACTGGCTTCCACCCGACGAAATAGAAAGATTAATTCCGGGTATTAATCCGGATGGGATTCGCGGCGGCACATATGCTCCCGGTGACGGTCAGGTTTCTCCTCTTCTTTCATCGGCGGCTTTCTGGAAGGAAAGTAAAAAGAGAGGAGCCGAATTCAGATTTGACGAAAGGGTTATCGGATTAATAATAAAGAGTAGCAGAATTAAGGGTGTAAAAACAAATAAAGGTACTTATTTTTCGGATGTGATTGTAAATGCCGCGGGAGCGGGAGCGAGAGAGATTGGACTTATGGCGGATATCGATATTCCAGTTGTTCCCAACAGCCATGAAGCCGGTATTACTTCCCCTGTTGAACAGTTTTTGGATCCCCTCGTTGTGGATATAAGGCCGGGGGAGGAAGGGAAAACGGACAATTTCTATTTTGGACAGAACGATCTCGGTCAGATCATTTTTTGTTACAGTCCATCAGAACCTTTTATCGGTAAGAGCAGATTGGAAACTTCTGAATTTATGCCTATTGTTTCCCGCAGATTGATAGAGCTTCTTCCAAGACTTAAAAATACTCTGGTGAGGCGAGTATGGAGGGGGCTTTACCCGATGACTCCGGATGGAATTATTATCCTGGATCAGGTTAGAGAAGCCAGTGGGTTCTACCTTGCGGTGGGTATGTGTGGGCAGGGCTTTATGCTTGGGCCTGGAGTCGCCCGAAACATTACCTCTCTTATAATTAACGGTAAACCGGAGATTGATCAGGAGGCATTTAATTCTCTAAGCTTTTATCGTGATTTCTATTCAAAACGGTCTGAAACTCTAAAATAGAGCTTATTTTCATTTAAAGAGGTACAAAACTGCCTGAATTTATTCGTTCCAGAGGTCAGGAATGAATTTATCTATTTGGAAATATTTGTTTAAATCAAAAAATTTCAAGATATAGCTAATATTTTTAGGAGAATTACCGAATTAGCTAATGAGGTGAAATTATGGCGAAAATTCTTTTGATTGAAGACAGTAAAATATCCAGAAAGATTATGGAAGCGGAACTTGAAAAAAAAGGGCATAGCTGCATATCTGCAACTGATGGACTTGAAGGACTTAAAAAAGCAAAAGAGATGATGCCCGATCTTATCCTTCTAGATGTGATGTTGCCCTCAATGAACGGGTTTAAAATATGTCGTTTGTTAAAATTCGATAAAAGGTATAAAAAGATTCCTATAATTATGCTTACGACAAGAAATGAACAAAAGGATCAGAAGATTGGGTTAGCGACCGGGGCAGACGTTTACATGCCAAAACCTTTTGACCCAGACGAGCTTGAAGCTGAGATGCAGCGGTTGCTTGGCGACAGGTCCAGGCTGAAGAAGACGCTATGACCATGTATAATTTCAAGGCTATTGATCAAAAGGGAATAGAGATAAGCGGGGAGATAGAAGCCTCGGGCGAGATGCATATTGTAAATAAATTGGCCGCGCGGGGATATTCCCCCTCTTTCATAAAAGAAAAAAGAAAAAAGATATTTACCTCTTTTCTGGATGCAATAGGGTATGGAGTGAAAATCAATAATAAGGATATTTTGCTATTTACAAGACAAATGGCATCGCTTATCGCTGCCGGAATCCCTATAACTTCTGCTCTTAGGCTTTTAGCGAAGCAAGGGAGCAGCAACAAGATTGCTGATCTCACAAACGATATAAGAGAATCTATAGAAGATGGAAATACCTTCTCCGATGCGCTTGAGAAAAAGATAAAGATATTCGGCGATTCATATTTGTCGATGGTAAAAGCTGGTGAAGAATCAGGTGATTTACCGGGAGTTTTTAAAAGATTAGCGGAACTGATGGAAGTTGAGAGTCAGAGAAGATCAGATATCAAGTCCGCTATATCTTATCCGATTGTTCTTATTCTGGCCGCGATTGGGGGGGCTTTCTTTCTCATAGTTGGAGTTTTTCCTACTTTCACGAAAATATTTTCAAAGGCGAATGTTTCTCTCCCCCTGACTACAAAGACGATGCTTGCGCTGGGAAAGTTTATGACGGCATATTACCCTTTTATTATTGTGGGTGTTTTGGCTAGTTTCATCTTTTTGTATTTTTACATTAGAACAGAGTCAGGGAAAAGGAAAATTGATTTTCTAAAGATAAAAGCTCCAATTTTCGGCGATCTCTTTATGAAATCTTCCTTGTCGAGGTTTGCTCATAACTATATGGCTTTGAACACAAGTGGTATACCGGTATACAGAACTCTCGAGATTGTATCAGGTTCGGTAAATAATTTAGTTATAGGAGGGGCAATTCTCGCGGCAAGAGAGAAAATAAAGGAGGGTAAAACAATCGCGAAGGCTTTTGAAATGGCAAAGAGGTTTCCTCCGTTTGTTGTGCATATGCTTTCGATCGGCGAAGAAAGCGGGAAAATGGATGAGATGCTTGAAAAGATTTATGAGTATTACGATAATGAAGTAGCTTATTCAATTTCGAAACTCACGAAGATGATAGAGCCTCTTCTTATAGCTGTTATGGGTGTTATCGTTACATTTATGTATCTGTCTCTGGTAACACCGATGATGCAGATGATGAAGGTAGTTAAGGGAGGAGGGCTTGGGTGAATGTTAAATTTGCAGTTTGGAGTTAAATTACTTTGTTAGCGGTATTGAGTGTAAAAAATACTTTGGAAACAAAAAGGAGGGTTTAATGCGAAGCGATAAATCTACAGCGGGTTGGACATTGATCGAGCTTATCATAATTATTGTAATACTTGGTGTAATTGCCTCTGTTACTATCCCGGCATACATGAATATGACAACTAGTGCTGAGATCAACGGATGTCAGGCATCACAGGGTACTATCAGGTCGGCTGTCTCTATGTATTACGCGAAGCACAAGGGAGTACTTCCCACGAGTTTAACGACATCGATGTTTGTAAATGACGAAATACCCCAATGTTCTACTGGTGGAACAATAACATACACAAAGACATCGGACAGTACCTATACGGTGCAGTGCAGTATTCCTGAACATAATACGCCAGCTGTGAATCCTTGATCCGGGATTATTGATCGGGGGGACAGTATATGATGGGAGTGGATGAAAATGGAATTGCCCTGATCTCTTTAATAATTTTAATTGCTCTCTTTGGACTTTTGGCTGCGGGTGTTGTCGGAATGCTTGTTCAGGATTCCGCTTCACATGTTGTGGAACTTAATCGGGCAAGGGCATTCTATCTTGCTGAAGCTGGGCTCAATGATTCTTTCTGGGAGATTAAGTATGAAGAAAAACTATACGGACCCCCAAGCGAGGCTTACGGGGTTATAAGCGAGCGTGATGTTTCGTTTGAGGGTGGTATCACAGGAACATACCGGGCCGTTGACTCAACCGGTGTAATTGAATCATCAGGCAGCGCCGGAGGAGTTGAAAGAGATTTAAGACAGTCGTATAACAGCGCCGGGAAAAGCTACGTCCTATATAGATACGGGGCGGCCGGACCTCTGAATGTCCTTATGCATGCGCAGATTACGGGCAATGTATTTAACAATGGGAGTGTTGTCGTGAATAATCCGGCGAGTATAGATTCAAATTCGGTAGATTTATATTTACCATCCGGGGAATCCGCGAACTATAGCGGCGGGCAGTTCTTTCCCTTTGAGACGATATCGCCGATTCCCGATCAACCCATCTTAAATACTTCA
>JAGHBT010000002.1 GCA_021160845.1 bacterium
ACCCCAGCGTCCCCCTTTGCCCAGTTATTCCAATCCCCGGCAAGCTGTACCACTCTAGCAGACTCACTTCTAGCACGAAAAGTCACCCTGTGTCCATCTATCACGGGAGATTCTATCGACTTCTCAATAAATCGCGTGCATGATATAAATAATACCAAAACCGATATAACCAAACTTATTCTAACCATAATTCCCTTATATCAGAAACCAAGGCTTGCTTCAAAAGAAATTATCCAACTCTCAGACATTTCTTCTTCGGCTTTGCTCAAAATTTCCAACAATCCCACCTGATTCAAAAAGATTGATTCTCTAAAAACCCCCTTATCCTCCAGAAATTTCTCCCTTCCATCATAAGTAATGTTGTAATGCCATTTATCAAACACATATGGATTCAAACCAATCCCGACCATACACCATGAAGAATCGGTGAACCTCTTTCTCAAAGCGATAAATGGATCAATAAACGCTCGCTTACCACTCCAATTCCGGTTATTGTAAAGAGCACTTCGCACATCCGCCAATATATCAACCCCGTTAAAAAGTGAATTATTTTCCACCAGTTTAAATGGAAGAAGTGATCCTATTGGAATCGAATGCTTTATTTTCATTTCTGTTACTCGATTGGAGAAATCATCCCTTTCACACATGAATAGCAAAGAAATATCCAGGCCGTCCTGATAATAGGAAATCCTGTTTCCAGGGTTTATCTTTCTCACACCTACCCGTGCTTTGTAAACACCAGATGATCTTAAAAAGAGAAGCCGGTTTGAATCAATTCTATCACCTTCCAACCAGAAATTTTTTCTCTGAAGCCAGAAATAATCGGGCGATATGTTTGAATAATCCTCAGAAACACCTTCTACATTCCAATGAAAACCGAAAAATTTCATGCCGGCATCAAATCCCACCGTTTGTCTCAACCCACTTTCCACCCCTTCATTCTCTTTTGAAATACCGTTTCGTCTCTGGCAAGAATAGAAAAACTCTAAATCAGCAACCGTGAATGACCTCTCTATACCGGCATACATTTTCCAACCCGACTCCCCAATACCACCATTCAAATCGCAGGCTTCATCCAAACCCAAAAGTTTTTCTGTTTCAGACAAGCAAGTTTTTCCACTTAAATATTCTAATTCAATTAATGTACTGTCGCAAGGTTTACAGACACACAAAACTCCGTGGATATTCACCACTTCGGTCCCGCTGGAAAAAGATTCCATCTCATTTCGGGGAAAGCCCCACTCGGCATAACGCTTATCATGGCGGAAAAGATAGCGCAAATTAATCCCCGCAATCCTTCCCCCTAGAGTTGCACCTATAATGTCCGAATCACGCAAGTCCCTATTCCCAAACTGAAGCTGGTCATTATATAACGAATCGTATTCCCCTATTTCAAGACCACTCCTGTAGCCTTCAAGTCTTCCCGCGTAAAACACCCTTCCTGAAAATTGTTCCGTCACAGCCACATCTATGTCTATCCCCCTGCAAAACAACCCAAGGGGGTAATCAAAGGGACCAATAACACCGATTAATTCAAGAGGGTCATTAAACCCCAATTCCCCCATTCGATAAAATGCTCTTACCTTCCATCTACCAACTTCGCTTAGCGCTTCGGATCGTAAAAGCACAGGGCCGGCGCTTCCATACAACCTGTCACTATCCCATAGCAGGGCGGACGAGAGCCTTAATCTTGTAGTTCCGGCAATATTTCCATCGAAATCTCCTTTAAGAAAAGTCATAAAACAGTCTTTATCAAAAACAGACATAATTTCAGTCGATAAATCGGTGTTGAGCGACTTCTTTTGACTTTTAACCCTGAATTCTCCCGAAAAACGCAGCGTGTATTTACCATTTACTTCACTGAAGTAAAAACAGGAATTGCCTTTTTCATCTTTGCATAAATTATCAGTATCCGGCCTCGATTCCCCATCAACTACATAGACATACCTATGTTTGCCTGGTAATAAAAACAACCGGATTTCATACCTTTCATTGTTCCATACCATTTTATCAATTGTGGGATTCCATCCGTTAAAATCTCCTACCAGATAAACTGAAGCCCCGCTGGGGACCAACAAGCTAAAAACTATCTCTTCCCCGTCAAGAGATACCGCCCCTTCAACCGAAGAACCCGCGAAGGCAAGAACAGCAATAATGAAAACAACCCATTCTCTATAAACCTTCATTAATCTCTTATCCCCCCAAACCATATTCTTGTAAAAAAGCAAATCCGCCTGTTTTTCTCAGACAAGATAGGCTCCCAGTCCTGATTCAGTGCAATCGCGCTAGAATAAGGATTAAAAGAGCCAAACGAGACCATAAAGAGAAACCTCCGCGATGGCCTGTATTCAAGTGACACACTGTATCTGCTGTCTGTCGATCTGTATAAATAAAGTGAACTCCTCAACATCCATAAATCTGAAATATTTATCCAGCCATCGGATAAAAAAGAAATTTTCTCTTCACCGCGGCAGTCATCAACACGGAAGGTAGAAATAAGCCTGCTGAACTGATTATCATCCTCCATGGTTACAAGATATGAAGATCGCACTCCTTCTCTAACTATAAGTCCTCCGTCCAAGGTAAACCCAGTCTTCAAACGCATACGAAGAGTGTTTCTTATGTATTTGTACCCTTCATTGGAATCATAAGAATAAATATCCCCAGCTTTTACCTTAAAGGCCATAGCAAGATGGGGATGCCGCCATTGAGAAAGTATATAGCTTTCAACAAGCGAACTTCCTATTTCTCCTTCAGGATTACTGTAATTAATTCCATAATATCTATACCCTGGAATAAAAAGAATCGAGCCAAGAACGGGATTCTTCAACCTCACACCCTGCACTTCCATTGAAAAAGCTGAATTATCCGGAAAGATATCACTTATCCCATCCTTACCAAATCCTTTTAAATCAAGTCCATTCAAAGACTTTACATTCAGCTCAAGGAAAGAAACATCTATTTTCTCTGAATATTCCGCCAGCGCCCTAATTCCGTAAAAATTTAATCCACTACTGAAACCAAATGTTACACCGTTACCTATTTGAATTGACTGTGTTTCGGAAACAGACAAGCCAAAATGCCCTATCTTTTTCCATTTTAGATTGGCGTTTAAAAGCCTGAAGCTCCCACCCGGATCATTAAAATCAGGTAGTCCCCCGTTGTAATATTCGGGTTTGATTTCTGATATCCTCGCCTCAGTATAGGATATATCAACCCATCTGCCATTATCGATCCCGGCAATCACTCCCACGGCATTTCCCGTCAGATAAGGAGAATCGTTTGAAACAATCGGTAATAAAACCATACTCGAACGATAAATTCTTTCTCTAAGATATGCTTTTAGATAAAACTTCTCTCTGAACAAATCTATACCGACATGTCCCTGCTTTAGGTAAAACATATTTTTATAATCGAGCGATTCTGCGTCCTTTCTTCCCGTTGAACACTTCAGGAATATGGCAAAGGGCTTAATATTCATTCCCTTTGCCATAAGAACGATCTCGTCACTAAGATGAGAATTTTCCAATGTTGCATTCCAGGAAAATGACTGTGAGTTTCTGTAAAGTTCAAGATTGTTTCTATAAATAGCCGACCACTTGTAATATGAAATTGAATCGGACGGGAAAACCGAACGCGCCGAAAAGAAAGAGAAAAAAAGAATTAGGAAGAAACGGGTAATAACAACCGAAGATACAGGTATTTCGTATGTATGGATAATAGACCAAATTATTTTAAACCATTTTTTCATACTTTCCGCTATCCCGAAAATTGTCATAACTATTCAGTACCCACATCTGAAAATCGACCGGGCGCAATTTCAAATGATATTCTTTGATGAATATCGCCTCCGCCATCCTGCGAAAATGCGAACGAGGCCCACATAAATCCCCATTTCAACCTTACCCCACCGGAGATTGCCTCTTCAGAAAAACCGGCCATCAGTTCCAAAGGCACTCCTGTTTTCAAGCAAAATCCGTAATGATTAATACCCGGATTATTCCGGTATCCCCTTTCCCAAGATATAGCAAGGTTCTCCTTAAGAAATAATGTAGCCCCAAATCGTCCACTTTTTTCACCCAAAATATCAGAATCATAATCCAGTTTGTCGGATTCACGCAGACCTTCAGCAACATATCTAAAGGAAATAAGGGGAAGTGGTCTTATGATTATTCCGATATCCCCTTTAATATCCGAATCGTACAACCTTGTTTGTCCACAAGAAGAACATCCGGAGTAAAAATCGAAAGCAAACCGTTCGATTCTAAAATTTACTCCAACTTCAATATAGGTATCGGGAGTTCCCCTGAATATCTTTTTAGAAAGACCGGCCGCGATACCGTCAACTACTTCATTTTCCTCGTTACTTCTGCTGTACCACAATAATCCAACCCCCAGGTTCTCTAAAGGAACCGCAACCGCCGCCTTCACCTCTCTTATTTTACTATTAGTGTAGTCAAGGTAGAAAAGGGATTTATCAATATTTGATATGGCGGCGGGATTGAGAAAAATTACAGAGACCTCCCCCGGAACTGTCGTAAAAGTGCCACCCATCGCTTCTGACATCGTAGTTTGGAGAGTATATCCTGATGTTGATCCCGGCCATACCAAGACACAGATCACAACAACAGTGACCAACAAATATCTACCACAGAAATGACTAATTTGCTCCAGCTTCATCCAACCGCTTTAAACCTTCAAGTAAAAGATGATCCAGTTTGACATCAAGCAGTATATCCTCATTTTCCGTCCTGGAGCCATTGAAATATGCAAACTGTCCCTCTGTCCAGTCCAGGACTGTGTAAACCACCATCTTTATCTGCTCCTGTATAACCGATACAAGCACTTCGTAATCAATATCCCCTTTTTCTATTAGAATATCGCCAATTCTCTTTTTCACGCCATTGTGTCTGCTCTCATTGAGAGCACTGGTTAATTGATTTTCATTAATCAAATTCTTTTCAATGAGAATTTCTCCAACCATCTTCTTTCCCGTATCAATTGTAGCATAGATGAGCTCTCCCTTGTCGAAGTACAAACTTGCCACATTGTTAACAGTAATCAGTTTTAATTTACCTGTAAGTTTTGCTATGTTCACCATCTGAAAAACAATAGAGGAATCCAGAACGGCAAGGTCCCCACCAAAATCCATTAGTAACCTCCTGAAATAACTGAGCTCTCCCTTTTTACCCTGACCGCATTAATTCCTATAGATGTTTGAGAAACAATAACAGCCATAAAGGACAACCCCAAAACCAGCAACAATGAATCTTTCGCTATTTCTCCTAACACAAATTCCGGAACGATCTTTTGATACACAAGGATCGCAGCTCCCAGGAACTGAATTATTCCAACAATCTTCCCCGTTATTGTAGCCTGGAGAATGGGCCTTCTGTTAAATAGATAGAGCAGAGCCAGACCGGCAAAGAATTGAAAATACCGGACTGTCAACAAAATAAGAAGCCATAAGGGAAAATCAGCCCTCATCCACAGAAAGAAAAATACCGACTCCGTGGATAAAATATCTCCAGTCGGATCAAGCATTAATCCCATTCTTGTTTCCTGAGAATACCTTCGCGCGACATACCCATCGATCACATCGGTAAGCGCCGCCAGAAAATATACCACCAGCGCCGCGCACAAGTAACCCTTAAACAACAAAACAAGCATGGGAACAACTGAAATAATACGCACACTTGTTAAAATATTTGACGCTTGAAAATGCTTCTTCCTTTTCCCATTATTGTCACAAATAAAACGAAGATTCGATAAAACAATCAGGGTATAAAGAAAGATAGAAGGGGCTGTCCATACAAGAAGACTTTTCCCCAATCCCTTATCAATCCACACTAAAATGCTTGTAGAAACTATTATTAGTATTACGACACACACAAACATTGTCTTAATTAGAGATGCCCTCAGGATAGGAGAATCCTTAAATACTACCCAGGATTTTCTCGGCCATTTTAAAAATCTTTCGCTTCGAGGTTTTCCTTTGATAAAAATCTCCTTTTTATTCAAACCTGTTACATATCACTCGTTAAGAGCCGCTTGTGCCGCGGCAAGTATAGCAATAGGTATCCTGAACGGAGAACAACTTACATAATTAAACCCGGCTCCACCAAAAAAGCTCACTGAAGAGGGATCTCCACCATGTTCACCACAGATACCTATTTTCAGATTATCCCTTTTCTTCCTTCCTTTTTCAACAGCAATTTTAATGAGCTCCCCAACTCCTTCAATATCCAATTTCTGGAAAGGATCGGCTGGCCATATTTCTTTCTCAAGGTAATCTTCCATAAATTTTCCGGAGTCATCACGGCTCAGGCCAAATGTTGTCTGAGTCAAATCATTAGTGCCGAATGAGAAAAATTCGGCTTTTTCAGCAATTCTGTCCGCAGTCAAAGCAGCTCGTGGTATTTCAATCATTGTTCCGACAAGATAATCAACCTTTACACCCAGTGATTTCTGAACCTCCAAAGCAGTCGATCTTACAATCTCCTCCTGTAACGCAAATTCCTTTACGGAACCCACAAGTGGAATCATAATCTCAGGCTTTGGATTGAACCCCTCCCCCGCAAGCTCGCATGCAGCTTCAAAAATCGCCCTCACCTGCATCCTGGTTATCTCGGGATATACAATACCGAGACGACATCCTCTATGGCCAAGCATTGGATTTGATTCCTTAAGGGAAGCAATTTTTTCGGTTAGTTTATCCTTGGTTACTCCCATAGTCAAAGCCAGTTCTGATATTTCACCCTCATCATGGGGTAGAAATTCATGTAATGGCGGATCTAGTGTTCTGATTGTTACCGGCTTACCGTCCATTGATTTAAAAATTCCAATAAAATCCTCTCTCTGCATCGGAAGGAGTTTAGAAAGTGCCTTTTCCCTTCCTTCAACATCGTAGGCTAAAATCATTTCTCTTACGGCATCGATCCTTCTGCCTTCAAAAAACATATGCTCCGTCCGGCACAACCCAATACCCTCCGCCCCAAATGAAACCGCGTTAGCCGCCTGCTCGGGTCTATCGGCATTCGCTCTTACTCCAAGCACCTTAATTTCCCTTGCCCAGGACATAATCTCTTCGTAGTATGAATAGACTTCCGATTCTTCCCTCTCGAGCGAACCATTCATTACACGGATAACATCCGAAGGAATAGTATTGACCTTTCCGGAAATTACTTCACCGGTAGTTCCATCTATGGAAATAAATTCCAGTTCCCTTATCACTTTGTCGCCAATTCTTATAACCCGATTCTTGTAATTTATATTCAGAGCATTCGCACCGGCAACACAAACCTTCCCCATTTGCCTCGCGACAAGCGCCGCATGCGAAGTAGCTCCGCCGCTAGAAGTAAGAATCCCCTCGGCTACGCTCATGCCACGGATATCCTCTGGACTTGTCTCTATTCTGACCAGAATTACATTTTCGCCTTCTTTCGCCTTCATCTCCGCGTCATAAGCCGAAAATACAACCCTTCCAAACGCGGCCCCGGGGCCGGCATTAATCCCTTTGGCAACAAGACGTCCTTTATCTATTGCTTTTCTCTTCTCTTCAACATCAAAAACCGGTCTAAGATATTGATTTAATTGCTCCGGATCAATCCTTGAAATCGCCGTTTCTTTTGAGATAATTCCATCTCTTACCATGTCAACAGCAATTCTTATTGCGGCAAAACCCGTTCTCTTTCCAGTTCGGGTCTGCAGAAGCCAGAGTTTTCTGTCCTGTATCGTAAATTCAAGATCCTGCATTTCCTTGTAGTGTATTTCAAGACGGTTCCTCACATTGAGAAGCTGCACATATATATCATTCATTTCCTCTTCCAGTGAAGGAATATCAGCGTCCCCCTTTTGATGAATATTTATCGGATGAGGCGTTCTGATACCCGCAACAACGTCCTCCCCCTGAGCATTCATAAGATACTCACCATAGAAACTATTCTCCCCGGTTGACGGATTTCTCGTGAACGCTACACCTGTCCCTGATGTTTTACCAAGGTTTCCAAATACCATAGATTGTACATTTACGGCTGTACCCCAGTTATGAGGAATTCCGTTCAGTTTTCTATAGGAAATAGCCCTCTCATTATTCCAGGAATTAAAAACGGCTCCAATAGCTTGCCAGAGCTGTTCTTCCGGATCATCAGGAAAATCAATACCCGTTTTTTCCTTGATCAACTTCTTGTATTCTGATACTAGATCCTTTAAATCATCAACTTCGAGGTCAATGTCATTTCGTACTTCCCTCTCCTCCTTTTTCTTTATAAGAATCCCTTCAAATGGATCAATATCATCCTTTTCTTCAGGTTTCATCGAGAGTACAACATCTCCATACATCTGGATAAAACGACGGTAACAATCCCAGGCGAAACGCTCGTCGCCTGACTTTTTAGCTATTCCGTCTACAGTTTCACCGTTAAGCCCGAGGTTTAAAACCGTGTCCATCATTCCGGGCATACTAACACGCGCTCCCGACCGGATGGAAAGTAAAAGAGGATTGTCAGGGTCGCCAAATTTAGATCCCATTTCTTCTTCAATTTTTTCCAATTGTTTTTTGATCTTCTCTGTAAAACCTTCAGGATAGTTGCCATCATGCTCGTAAAAATAAATGCAAACCTCTGTTGAAATAGTGAATCCGGGCGGTACCGGAATACCAATATTCGCCATTTCAGCAAGATTTGCCCCCTTTCCACCAAGTAGATCGCTCATTTCGGAACTACCTTCAGCTCGCTGTTTTCCAAAAAAATATACAAACTTTTCTTCTGTCATATGTTTTCTCCCCATTAAAATCGCAACTAGCCAAATTCCATGATTATTACATAACAAATACTTTTGTTATGATACTAATCTTAGACGGTTAATTACAACCAAAATTGAATAATTTTTATAATTAATGGAAAGAAATCAAAACATTTTGTTAGTAAAGCGTCCCTCTATTAATCCCTACGGAATAAAAACAACTTTACGGGTTTCTCTTAAATCTCCATAACATATTGATAATAAATATATGCCCGCCGAGAGTTTTTTCCCTTCATCGTTTCTTCCATCCCATTCTATTTCCCATGAGAGTTTAAGCATTGCTTCATCAACAAGTGTCCTAACAAGCGCTCCCCTACAATCAAAAACCCTCACTGAAACATCCACCCAATCGGGTAAAAATAGCTCAAAGTGAATATAGATGCTAAAGGGATTTGGCCCAAAACCCGTAATAGTTGCATTTTCCGAATATTCAGAACTCTCTAACCCTGAGGCTTTCAAACCCTGGACAATTCCATATCCATATGAGTTGTCGGGATTTTCATTCCTTGTTGCGGTCGACATGAGAACATTCCTTAACTCCATAATAGACAATGCGGGATTTAAATCCAGTAATTGCGCGCACAACCCGGCAACAAGGGGAGTGGCGAGAGAAGTCCCGCTGAATTGAGCGTAACCATCGCTCGTTCCGGGGTCTACAGTGTGAACGCCTACTCCCTGCGCGACGACTTCCGGCTTGATTCGGCCATCAGCCGTAGGCCCATGGGAACTACTCCAAGCAATCATTTGATACTTGTCAACCGAACCTACAGCAATTATACTATCGGCATCGGCTGGAGCAATCAGTGTTGTGGCCCCCATCCAACCATTATTACCCATAGCATTAACAATAACAATTCCGCGTGAAGCTGCTAAATCAGCCGCGCGCGTACAGAGGGCCGTTTCACCATCAAAGTCTTCCTTTATATACCAATCACTATATCCAAGGGAACTTGAAACAATATCAGCACCCGCGCTATCAGCCCATTCCAGCCCCTTAATCCATGTATCTTCTTCGATTTGCTTCTCAAACTTAAGATTTTCAGTCTTTGCCAGAATGAAGTCAGCTCCCCAGGCGGGACCAATTAAATCTCCCTCGTGATAACCAGCCAACGTCCCAAGAACTATAGTACCGTGTTCATCCTGAACAATAGTATCCCCAGGCTCATTTGCTGTAATAGAATCATTTTGTATAAAATCTCTTTCAGCTATTATGTTTATCTCTTTGAAGGCCTCATGACTTAAATCGAATCCGGAATCGAGTAAGCATACAAGGACCGGGGCGTGTCCCCTTTTTACTCCCGATCCATTATACCCGCATTCGAGCAATTGAGCAGCCTCAATCATATCAAGTTGTCCAAGGCTGGCGCCATATTTGCCGAAGAGAGGATTACCTGAGTGAGTTGAAACGCCGCTGAATAGCCCGGGATTATCTTTTGTTGCAAACTCACCACCGCGTTTAAAAGAAATGACAGGTTCTATCGACCGCACAAAATGATAATTTGAGATTACTAACAGCTTGTCAAAGTGCGCTTCAACACTGATAGCATCAAAATACCTGGACTCGAATCTTATTTTTACTACAAGTGGTTTTAATATTTCAATATAATTATCAGGCACTTCTTTGAAACTATATAACGCTTCCTGTAATGATGTGCGAGTTTGAATCCTTCTAACCGCTCGCATTGAAATCGATGTTTCATTTTTTGCAGACCGTATCGATTCTGAGATTTCATTAAAAAATATCCATGCCTTAACTATTGCGTCCCGCTTTGCGTAGCTCTGACTGTAAAGCAAACTCCTGCTTATTTTGCTAATACTGTCATCTTCGGAGGCTAACAACGAACTATAAAAATCCCCAGCTATAACTAATATCATGGAAAACGAGATTACCGCGGATAAGTTTTGAAAAATTCTGCCCATTGATTAGTTTCTAAACAAATAGTTAATATGAACGGGGTGCCCCTCGTGTTCAAAAATATGAAAACCCTAACTGCGCAAGAGAAAAGAATTGACACGCAGCTACCTGTTATAACTCTGCCTTATGACTATTAACTTGCCATAGGTATCAGCGCCGCTGCTGTCTTCGCATCTATATATAAAAATGCCGGAAGATACCAGCATCCCTTTCATATTTCTTCCATCCCACTTTATTATACCCTCCCCGTTATCAGGGCTGTCAAATACTGTTTTCCATACAAGGTCTCCTGATACCGTAAATATTCGCAACTTTGCGTGAGGAGGAACATGATGGAATTTAACATAGTCTCCATCATCATAATTATGGTAATAGGGCGTTGTTTGGGCAGAAGAACCTGTTCTAAACGGATTTGGGACAGCATAAACACCATCTATAGTCCCAGTATATGGAGCGCCAACCCATATTGATTCCATGATTCCCGAGCAGGGGATTGAATCATTATCGCAAACAAAGCTCTCTACCACCGAATCCTTACAGACACCCATATAGTATCCCCTGTCATAGCTGCTAACGCTGTAGTAATACTTGAATCCGGGAAAGACATTTTTATCCACCCACTCATAATAAACCAGTTTCTTTCCCCCAAGGGTATCAACCCTCGGATAGGCGTCTTCTTCACCGTAGTCGGTGAAATATTCCCAATTTTCCAGTCTTTTTGGAGGGATTTCATCCTGACGGTTTATCTTTGAATATAGATAATATTCCTCCTTCGATATTTCGGCAATAGCTTTCATTGAGTCCTGAGAAGGATACACCTCCGAATTGCTGTTTTGAACCTCTTTCCTCCAGACATTAAAACCTTCAAAAGTCTGCAGGTCCACATTGAGAGAAGCGCTTAATCCCCCCTCTGTAGTATCCACAAGGCCGTCATTAAAATAGACGCTGAACCCTAAATCTAATTCCCTGAAGGGATCGCCCCCCCTTAATACTACAGGAATCGTATCGCCGTACTCCAGTCCAAAAATGCCGATATTAATTCTTTTACTGTAGGTTTCATATTCAACCACAAACTTACGCGCAAGCTTATCGTATTTCCAGAATTTATCGGTACATTCCATTATGATTTGGATCTCGGGACTACTCCCAACTACAAATACACCCTTATCTGTCAGAGATAATCTTAGCTTCCTGTCAATAGAACCCGTATAATCCCCAACAAAATCCACCTTCACACCGTTCGTTTCATGTCTATAGTTCCAATTATCATAGAATACAGAACCAATTGTTGAAATTAGTGAATCAGTGGGAGGATACCATCTTATCCTCACATTTACTCCATCGCTTGTAACACGAAGGGAATCCGGCCTAACCGGTTCAAGAAACACCTCTTCTCCAATAGCAGAAACCATTGAATTACACAGCAGAATCAATATTAAAAAGGGAAACATATGCCAAACTAATTTTAACCTCACTATCCCTCCTTTAAATACCCTCTATAATTATTAGTCGTTAATTTGCCATTCGGTAAAAATAACATCAAAAAGCTTCTCAACTGAATCGTGATCCAAATACCAGAGCGGGAAACCGAAATGAAAACTATTCGCCGCTATCCCTGTTCCGGAATAGGGTACTCTGTATGCATTTTTGGTTAATACGAGGGCGACCGGAGCATCGTCAAAGTCGGATAAGCTGCTGCATGCCTTCATGCGATACATTGGGTGAAACCAATTGAGATGTGAAACGTACTCACCCAATTCTTTATCCATGTCCTTTGGTCCATCAAAAGTTTCAACATACCACAATCCACAGTGTTCAGGCCCCCAAACTTGCTCATCCCAAAACATCCCGTTTGTTGTAATAGCGCTATTCAACTTGAGGGTATCAGGAAGCCCCGGATACATGGAAGTCACTGGATCATTCCTGTCAAGTATAGCCATCACCATTGAATTTTCAGCATGCTCGACTGGATCACAAAAATCAACCTTGTTCAGAACTTTAACTCCATAATCACCGTACGCCATGCAATCCTTATAAGAATCATCTTTTGAATCAAAAATAAGGTCATTTTCTATGGATATCGGGAAGCGGTTAGAAACTTGCTGTTTACGAGAAAAATCATCACCGTCGAAACAATCAGTGAGACCTCCGCCAGCATGAGCGCTATATCCATATGTTAATACATGTCCTCCTGCATGGAGAAACAATTTAATTAAATTAAGATGAATATTACCACTGCCAGCCTCGCTTTCTGCAACAAATTCCAGGTTTTTCTTCCATGAATTCATGTCACCGGCGCCGTATATCCAAATTATATTTTTGTAATTTGATATATCGTTTATAGTTGGGTCCCCTAAAACGGAATATTCAAAAACATCCCCAACTGGAAATTGTGCATTAACAAAATCAATTCCCAATTTACTGGTAAAGATATTAGCGAGGAAGTTATCGTGTTCATTCTCCGTCGGCAATTGCCCATTCGATGATGTTCCCATATAAGACATCCAGTCATCAACAAAAAGCAAATCCCTCCTCATAGCAAATTTAACTATATGTATCAGCACAAGCCCTCGGGATATATGCCCGGCATCATCTTTTCCTTCTACAAACAGTGTGTGGGTTCCACTAGACCATAATTTTTTAGAACGCGTGTAATCAAGACCAAAAATGGGAACATCCCACTCGTCAGGGTTTTCTGTGTTTACTATATCCCAACCATATCTATATCCAACAATTTTTCCGCCATATTCTTCGGCATCCCCTGACCAAGAAAAATTCAATTCAACACCCGGAGGCAAATATACCTCCTTTGCCATACTACTAGCCCCAATGAACATGGCACTACCAATGGTTCCTTCTGTTATGGTTAAATTTGGAACTTTATTACCGGATACACTAAAAAGCCTCACATTCCCGGGAGCATCGTTGTCCTTTTCCATAATTGATGTTACGGCGCCAGCTTCATCCTTTGCCTGAACAGCAAAAATATAGGCTCCCGCACTTGGAGACAATTCTTCGCCAATCTCATCCCCATATCTCTCTCCGGCTCCATCTCCCGTAGAAGAGTATTCTCTCCAATCTCTCCAAAGCGGATAATATAGCCTCGGGCAGCTATTCATACTGTCATCGATATTATACGCATTTGGCGGAGTCTGATTCTCAGGATAAAGATCGCCTATGTCTTTCAAAGTTTCACATAAATATCTTATCGATTCAGGATATTGGATATTATCGGGGGAATCAATATAAT
>JAGHBT010000084.1 GCA_021160845.1 bacterium
TATAAAAACTTTTTACATATTTTTCGCTAAATTAGCAAAAAACATGCAGTTCTATAAACCTTCGCGGCTATCAATTTCCGGATACTCATACGGCTGCTGGACACTTTGAGTGTTGGAATGTTCTCTACGCGAGGTAATCAGTCTGCTCACAGGATGAGCGTTCATACGGGCAGATTCAAACGGAGACATAAGTTCTCTGATCTCTTTGTCCCGAAGACCTCTGTCAAGCCACACACCCTCTTTCTCCCGGCTGAGAATAACCGGCATGCGTTTCTTTGTATTATGAATTTTTTCAACAAGGGAGTTCGCCACGGTGGTCAGAATAGAGTAAGTACGCAATAGAGCGCCACGATCCCTATCCCTCCATTCGGACCAGATACCCGCCATGGAGAAGATTTCTCTGCTTTCAAGATAGATAAAATGTGGATATTTCTTCCCCTTAACGTTCATCCATTCAAAGAAACCGTCCGCGGGGACAAGACAGCGTTTTTCTCTGATGCTGCTTCGGAAGGAGGGCTTCTCAAACACCGTTTCGCTGCGCGCGTTAAGAGTCATTCTTCTCAATTTCAGGGCATCCTCTCCCGATTTTGTCCATGAGGGAATCAGTCCCCAGCCCATGAGCTGAATCTCCCGCGGGTTTTCATCAGTAATAACCGGCAACTGCGGATGTTTATAACCATTGGCGCTATGAACAGGAGTAAACGGGGTTGATGATTCACTCCCTGCCGCGGCAGCAAAATCTGCCTTAAACCTGTTCTTCAATGTCTGGGCACCAGCATTCAACGCATAGTAATAACACATATAATCAAACCTTTACTGTTATTAGATCATTCCATCGGGTTGTATAGCGTGGAGAAAGCCTTTCCTGCCTCATTTTCCATTCACTCCTGCCGCCCTGCGCACCGATCTTTATTGTCCCTTTTCCATAGCGGTTATTGACACTGTCAAAAGCAACCAGAGCCCTCTTGTGTTTTTCTCTCGCCACACTGTCAAAGAGGGATGTCTGTACACGGTTTTCCGGCACAATGCCGGCGGTGATAACACCCATTTTCTTGTAACGGTACCCCTCTTTATAGATGCTCCGCAGCGCGGCAACGGCATAACTAACGATTTCCATGCTGCTGTTTGAGGGTACCGGAAGATTGATTACACGATTGCGGGCATATTGAGGATCCTCTTTTCTGAAGGCATTGGTATGAATAAAGACCATGAGCAGATTTGCGCGCGACCGCTGCTTTCTCAGTTTAGTGGCGCATCTGTGTGCGAAGGTCGCGACCGCCTCCTCCATGTTTTCCAATCGGGTCTGCATAGTGCCGAAAGAACGGGAGGTACAAATAGCCTTCTTCGCCGCGGGCATTTCTTCGAGTTGAATGCACGGCTCTCCCTGGAGTTCTTTTTTTGTACGCAAGCCTACAACTGTCATTTCCTGTTTTACCCACCTGTCCGTAAGCCGGGTGAAGTCCCAAGCAGTCTTTACATTCTGCTTCCGCAATCTGCGGCTGTACTGTCTGCCGATCCCCCAAATCTTTGCAACGGGGAGTTTTTTGAGGTAAAAATCTCTTTTCTCCGGCGTATCTATAATCATCACAGCACGGCAGTCCGCATCTCTCTTGGCAAAATAACTGGCGGCTTTGGCCAGGGTTTTGGTCGCACCGATACCGATGCTAACCGGGATTCCTGTTCCTTTGCCTATCTCTCTGCGGATCTTCTCCGCGTAAGCATAAAGATCGCGGCGAAAGAATCCGCTCATATCCAGGACTGCTTCATCGATGGCGTAAATTTCCAGCCGGGGAGTAAAATTGCTCAGTATATTCATCACACGTTGAGACATATCACCGTAAAGGGTGTAATTGGAGGAAAAAACCGCGACATTATGCTTTCTGAATAATTCCGCGGACTTAAAAGCGGGCTGCCCCATCCTGATACCGAGGACCTTTGCTTCATTGGAACGCGCGATAACGCACCCGTCATTATTGGAAAGCACCACAACCGGTTTATCGCGCAAGTCCGGCTGAAAGACGCGCTCGCATGAGGCATAGAAGTTGTTGCAGTCAACTAGCGCAAACATAATTACATCTTCTTAATAATATAGGTAACGATCCCCCAGACAATAAAATCATTTTCCTTTGTCACTTCTACGGGATCATACTCTTCATTGGCAGGCACGAGAAAGAGTTTCTTGTCAACAAATTTCATCCTTTTCAGGGTAAACTCCCCGTCAATAAAACAAACGGCTACTTTCCCGTTTACCGGTTCAAGAGATTTGTCAATGACCAGAATATCGCCGTTATGAATACCCGCGTCTTTCATGGAAGAACCCTTTACACGGCCGTAAAATGTAGAACTGGGATTGTTGACAAGTTCTTTATTAAGATCAAGCGCCAGGTCGATGTAATCTTCAGCGGGAGAGGGAAACCCCGCGGCTATACCGCTGTCAACAAAGGGAAGCGGCATCTTAGTGGATACATCGGCTGTATAGAAATCGATCACGGGCGTGCTTTTTATCTTTTTTATCTTCATCATGGCGTTCCCGATTCAAATATTGATTGTTACCATATCCATTTTTTATTTTCTCGCTATGTAATTGAAATGATCAAAGTATTTTCGCCACAGGACTTCCGATGAAGAAAACTGATTTGTCCCGTAAAAGTAATCGACAACAGCTTCCCGCAGGCGCGCCAACTCCTTAAGCCGCGGAAATAACCTGGTAGAATCAAGACTCAGATCAAGTAGTTCCAACGCTCTCGACGCGGCTTTTTGAGAATATTCCTCATTCCCCTTTTTCCGCCAGTTGAGCGCCCGGCTGACTTCGCTGCCGATATTGGCCAACTGCATGGAAAGGGACAGTTTCTTCCATCTCCCGGAGGCAAGTTCTTTATGTATGTAGTTCATCTCGTTACCCATCTGTCTACAATTTCGAAGATTTCTTTTCGTATCGAAGGGCTATCTACCCCCCGGTTCATGTTCCCCTGGGAAGGACGCATGTTAATCATAGAATCAAATTCGACGAAATCATCACCTTCCAGGTAGGGGTAAAAATTTATGCCCCAGAGGTCTTTCTGACTGGAACCGTTTTCGATAAGCAGGGCTTCCTGATCGGAATGCAATTCGGCGTCGATCGCGACAAGGCCTAAGCGCACATCGACAACGGCCTTTACCAAATCACCAAATGTATCCGCGGCGATTTTTTTTAATTCATCTATCGTCACGGGCTTTTCAAGTATTCTCATGCCGTCTCCCGTCCAAAAAGATTGCCAGGGTAAACAAGCCATAACTCAACTATGGAATAATAAGATTTTATGCCGGCTTTTGGAAGTCTTAATCGTGGCCCGTCATGGTTCAGAGCGGGGTTTCAACGAAAGAGAGCCGGGTGTTTATCCTTAAACCCCGCTGCATCCTGATAGTTCAAGGCAACGGCAACACGGTACCCTTCTTCCAACCACTTGAAACTAGAACGACCATATCCCGAAAA
>JAGHBT010000190.1 GCA_021160845.1 bacterium
AGTGCTCTACCGACAACACTGTATTATTCAAACAAATATAGTAATACCCATTCCTTTTCAAGGATTATCCACCGGCTTCCCCAGGAATCAAGCAATGGAGTTTCACGCTGCCAAACCACTTCGAGTTGCTATATTACGGTATCATAAACTCGCAATATCTTTTCGACCGTATTTTCCCAGGTGAATTTCTTTGATCTTTCCAAGCCCTTTTCCCTTAATTCCTGCCGTTTGTCTTCACTCATAATAATCTCTTTCATTGCTGTATATAGGCCATCTTTCTCATACGGATCAAACAAAACAGCCGAATCCCCAACAACCTCCGGCAGAGATGAAGAATTCGATGTAATCACAGGACATCCACTCGCCATCGATTCTAAAGGAGGCAATCCAAACCCCTCATAGAATGATGGGAAAACAAAAAGCTCAGCTTCTCTGTAGAAATCAGGAATGTCACTATTATTAATATCATTGAGGATAACAACTTCCCCTTGTAGGTCATTCTCTCTTATTATACCGTTTATTCTTGAAATATATTTATACTTTCCCTTACCGATCAATACCAGCTTATGATCAAAAACCCTCTCCCTTTTTAATCTACAAAATGAATTCACAAGCCCAGTTACATTCTTGTGTTCCCTTATCGCTCCGACATATAGAACATATTTTCCATACTTCCCCCTAATTTTACCGGAATCACTACTCAAGGGGCTAAATTCGTTACTTACGGCGGGATAGATAACCGATATTTTTTCAGGGTTTACATCATAATGTTTTACCAAATCTTTCTTTGTAAATTCTGATATCGTGATTATCTTTTTTGCCTTCTTGCACGCGGAGGAAATCATATAGTTAGCATAATAATACGCCGCTTTTGACGGAAGATATTCCGGGAAAACCACATGTATCAAATCATAGATAGTTACGACAAAATTCCCTCTGTAGAAAAGGGGAATGTTGTAATGTGTAGCATGAAACAGATCGAGCTTTGCCGAATTCAGCTTATGAGGGAAAAAAAGTTGTTCCTTAATTCCATAGATCGGGTAATCCGCTTCTACAACGTGTATCCCATCTTTTTCGAGCTCCTGTTTCTTCCCGAACAACACAAATTCATGATCAGATACTTTCTGCTGCCTCGATATTGTATTGCTCAAAAATGTTCCAATACCGGAATGATTAATCATCCTCGCGTCTATTCCGATTCTCATAACCTGTTCTTCCTTGCCATCAATTCCGTATTTTTGCCATATTTATTTTTTATACCATCTTTAATCCCTAAAAATAACGCACGCAAAGATTCCGGTTTCCCCGATAATACAATTACATTTTTTATTGTCAACAATGGCAACAAAATTAAATAGAAAAGTAGCTTTGACAATAATGACGCGTGCTTTTTTACTAATAAAAAACGGTTTCTCGTGCCATAGTATCTCGCCCAGGGAGAGAGTTCCCCCCCCGATGTCACGGATACTTTATGGTATATTATTGAGTTCGGCACAAAGAGATTCTTATAGTTATTCTTTTTTACTCGCAAGCCATAATCAACATCTTCTCCATACAGAAAGAAATCCGGATCGAGAAATCCTATTTTCCCGATGTAGCTCAGCTTAATCAACAAACAACATCCCGGCAAATAATCAATGTCCGTAGATGTTTCCAAGGTTTCCGGCCGTTTCTTGCCGTCGAGAATATTTCTGGGCCTCAGTAAGAAGGCATCCCCACCAGCCGACCACACCAGTCTCTCTTTACCGGAGTACATAATAAGAGGACCCGCGGTAGCCGCCAACGGGCGCTGCCGCACTTCTTCTATTAAATGTGTCAGGAAGCTCTTTTCCACTACAGTATCGCTATTGAGCAAAACGGCGTATTCCGCTTTTTGTCCAATAGCATACCTAATTCCAATGTTGTTACCTTCGGAGAACCCCAGATTATCCTTGTTTTCGATTACCTTTACATCCGGATCTACCGAATGAATCAACTCTACAGATTCATCGTCGGAACCGTTATCCACAACAAGAATAGTGTTATTATCATAGTCTATTGCATTAAGAGACGCTATACACTCTATTGTATCTTTCGCGGTATTGTAGTTTAAGACAACAGTAACGACTTTTGGTTGCATTGATCTAAATTTCCATCTCTTTTTCTAAGAGATCCGCACTCTTTTCCCAAGTAAAAGACGATATATCTTTTTTGCCTTTTGTCGCAATCGCTGTTCTCAGCTTTTCATCTTCAATAAGCCTGTTTATATTATTGGCTAAAGTTGTTACATCCCGCGGCTCAGATACCAGGGAATTAACACCATCTCTTGTGTAGTCACGGTTTCCGCCACAATCCGTACATGCTACGGCGCACCCGCATGCCATAGCTTCAGCTGGAGGAAATGCAAAACCTTCTTCTATACTACTGCTGACAAATATGCTTGACTCGTTATACAACCGGATCAAATCACTATCCGACAATGTCCCCAGGTACCTGGCCCACGATGGAACCACTTCAGGCCTTTTCCTCATTGGGCCAAAAAACACTACATCGATGTCGGGATGTTTCTTCCGGCACAAATTCAATGCAGTTATACCGGTATCTAAATCCTTATACTCGGCGATCGAATACATCATCGAAATCGTCATTTTTCTTCCCTTTACTTCTTTTAACAAACAAAACCTGCGTTGGTCGATTCCTAATGATATCCCAACGACATCACGTCCTCCATATTCTCTTACCTTGTCTGCCAGCCAATGACAAATGGCTATCTTTCTAAAAGGCAAACTCCATGAATGCAGCAACTCTTCTTTCGTCGCAAACCAAGGATCAAAATCCATAACCAGATAGTACTTTCTGCCTTTGTTACCGGGATAGTCCTTAATATATTCGGAGGTTTGCCAGGCTGTAGCAAATACTACATCTGCATCGGGAACCGACGATGCAACCGGTTCTCTCACATAAAGCAACTTAATCCCGGGATCGACCGGTAACCATTTAATTTTCGGTTTTACAAGTTTTAAATATAGGTGAACAACTCTTTTTCTGATCTTCTTAATAAGGCTCAGGTTAGTATGTATATTTTTCATAATACTTGGATGCGTTACATAAACAGTATGACCCTTTTTAACAAATCTGCTAGCATATTCATATACTACGCGAAACCCGCCGACAGGCCGCTGTGGAAACCCCGGTAATATAAAATTAATTATCATATTTAATCCCTGGGAATTAACAGAAAATTCAAGTACCTATAAAATGCCCGTGTTGGATATCCAAATATTGATTCTATAAGCCTTACAGGAATTGGAATTCCAATTCGAAATGAGTGTTTTCCAATCTGAAATCTTTTTCCAAAGAATGAAAGCGATGGAGCCATTTCAAGGGTTGGGAAAATAACATCATCATCAGGAAATTCAAGAGCAAAATCTTTCCCAAAAAGACTTTTTATCCTATTCCAGCTTCTGTAATAAACATCCCATTCTCCCGACAGTGATATGTGGTATTTATATTTTCCACCTCTCATCCTGATATAAAATAGAGCCATTTTCCTTGGCATCCATGGAACAAACCACAAACCTGTGTGATCGTCCGACGGACTCAATCTATTTGGCACTAAGATGTACACAACCCCTCTGCAAACACGTTTTAATTCAGGGATAAGTAACGCCAACACCTCATCGCTAATATGTTCAAGAACCGAGAAAAGTGTTATTACATCAATACTTTTATCATCAAATGGAAGTTTACCATCCGGATTGTTAATAAAGAGTTCTTCATTCAAGCCATTTTCTTTTGCTAACACTCTTCCCATATTCAGAGTTTCATTATTAACATCTACTCCTTTGGCATTATACCCAAGCAACTTCATCCATACTGTAAGCTCGCCTGTTCCACACCCAACATCCAACACATTCTTACCTTCGAGAGAATACTTTCCAGTCAAAAACCCCAACATCTTCTCTAACCAGGGAGCATAGGCTAAACTGCTCGATGATACTTTCACCCTGTGGTCATCAATACATACATCGTGAAGATACGTTCCCTCTTTTTTAGAAAAATGCTCATCTATCACTTGTAAAAACCTCTTCGATTTCATAGATATTCCCATTTTCCCTAACGTTTCCTCCATTTTGAGACCATACCTGCTATTGTTCCCTTATCTTTATCATCTATAACCATAACCCACATAATAACCGAATAGATTAATACCGCAATAAACATTACAATCATCCTCGCCGTTCCATTAAAAAAGCAAACAATAACAAACGCACTCAGGATATATATTAAACATATGATCAGAGAACGAAATATTTTGCTCCTATAAAATGATTCTTTTGAAAATCCTATTAACTTATTACTCGCGTACATAAGTAACGAAACATCAATTATTGTTATCACCAATTTTGCCAGCGCTGCGCCTGTGATTCCCATTAACTTAACAAAGATCCATACCAGCCCGACAAAAATAACAACTTCAAACATATCGAACTTCGCTTTAATGTCGGCTCTTCCAAGCCCCTGTATCGACACATACGCGATTGCCGCGAGACTATTCAGAAAAAAGGCAACAACTAATATTTGAAAAACAACCATGCTATTCTGCGCGAATTCAGCACCTAACCACATATTTAGAATACCACCGGCGTACACATACAGGATAACGCTGATAGGTGTCAGTATCACAATAAGATATTTTAGCGGCCTTAAAAACAGCTCATCTATTTTCGTGCTGTTGTTTGCCTCATAATGGCTAAAAGCCGGAAACAATGTCATCGCCAGACTATTTGGAAAAACAGTAATTCTTGATATCATCTCATATGGAGGGCTATACAACCCAAGCATTTTCGCCCCCAGAATCGACACTATAAATATTCTTTCAATATAATTATAAACAGGCCCTATCACGGCTGATACCGTTATCCACACACCGTAATTCAGCAGACTCCTTAACACCTTCAATTCTATATGTACCTGTTTCAATATAGATGGAACATTCCTGATACAAAAAAGGACAAAAACTATTAGCGACAGAAAACGAACGGCAACTAAAAGAGCAACAATTTGTGCCAACCCAAAATGGTAACCAACGGCAATAGCGGGCAGAATAAACATTAGTGAGCTTGCCGGAATCTTTATATAATTAATCAAATCAAACCGTTGATACGCTTCCAACACACCCCTTAGATTAATCGACAGAAGAACTATTGGTAAGGAATATGCCATTATATAGAATGCATCTGTCGTTTCCTGAAGTAATGATTCAGGTATCTTGAAAACATTATTTACAAGAAATGGAATAGCAATCACAAACAGAATCATACCAATAATTGCCAGTAAAAACTGAACTGCAACTGTTGTCCATATAATCGTCGGCACTGATTCCGTGTTACCTTTGCCAATGCTTTCGGATATGCTCTTTGTTGTTGCTTTGCTCAATCCAAGATCAAAAATGCTGAAATACCCAATTAACAACCAGGAAAGTGACAAAACACCAAACCCTGCTATACCTAGCCCCTTGATGATAATCGGAATAGCAAATATCCCGAAGGCAAGCGGAATCAGCTGCCCTACAAAATTCAGTACACTATTTCTCGCGAGAAGACTTGAATCTACTTTATCGTAATTCATAGGTTTTTATCCTAAACAAAAAACAGTATAACCTCGATAGATTATTGATAAAGACTGCGACAAAATTCTTTCCAGGCATCAGCTTATATGTCATCCACTTTATAATTTCATCGTCCTTGCACACCCTTTTGTTCTGTATGACATTCCTTTTTCGAATCACGGTTGGAAGATGTAGGCACATCCACATAACAGCTTTTGCCCACCCAAAAATTGATTTTCTCGAACTGGCAAACACCCACAACAACCTGAACGGAATCTCTAATAGTAACAATGGAAATAACTTAGCTAAATTTTTTAATTCATAAAAAATGAATAGATTCAGCAATCTGTTTC
>JAGHBT010000274.1 GCA_021160845.1 bacterium
AATAATTTATAGGATATCTCTCTGAAGTTACTTTCAGCTTTTGATCATAGAACTTTTCCGAATAATTATTAAGGGCATACACATTCATCACAATCCTCCCTGTTTTTGATTCTCCCCCCTTATTAACAACCCTTTAATTTTATTATAACATACCTTTTTCAGGCTCACGTAAAGGGGTGGTAAGGCCGCGAACTCGAGGTGTTATATGTATGATGTTTGTATTGATAATAAAGATGGGAATATGGAATTTTCTAGGCCGTTACGTGCTGTATTTAAAGGGCTATGCTGAAATTAAGAAAAAGACCTCTAAAAACCTGTCAAGGAAAAAAACAAAATAAATCCTTAAAAAACACACTTTTTTAAGGATTATAACATAATGCATACACAAATATGGTGTTTATCTTTTTTATGGACAACAGCCCTTAAATCGGATAACTATATAAGGGATATTGGTTGCTGGGTGAAGACAAAAGTATTTTAGCTCTGAGGTAAAATAAGCTGATGGCACGTGTGCGTTGGCGCTTATAATCATAAGCAATAAACACTAAAGAGAAGAATAGTAACAATAAAAGGGAGGTCACTTTGGCGATAACATTAGATGGTTCCGGTCTAACAATTGAGAAAGTAGTAAAAATAGCCCGGTATGGAGAAAAGGTAGAGCTAGCGGATGACGCACTTGAGAGGATTAAGAAGTGCCGTGCTATGCTTGAAAGGAAGATGGAAGCTGGGGAAATAATGTATGGAGTAAATACCGGTATCGGTGAATTCTCCGAGGTTGTTCTCGATGACAATCAGGTAAAGGAATTTCAAAAGTATCTTGTCTATAATCACGCAGCGGGAATTGGCGATCCAGCTCCTATCGAATACGTGAGAGGAGCTATGGCTGGGAGAATTAATGTGCACGCTCATGGAAACTCCGGCTGCAGGCCGATAATAACCCAGACCCTCGTTGAAATGCTGAATAAGGGACTAACGCCCTTTGTATGTCAGAAGGGTTCCGTAGGCGCGTGCGGTGATCTGGCTCCGATGGCGCAGATTGCCCTCCTTTTGCTTGGTGATGGACAAGCCTATTACGAGGGTGAATTACTGGACGGCAAAGAGGCTATGGACAGGGCCGGGATAGAGATACCCGGCTTAAAGGCGAGAGACGGGCTGGCGACGATAAACGGTTCCAATGTACTGACCGCGATGAGCGCTATTATGTTGTATGATACCCAGCGGTGGCTGAAGCAGGCCGAGATCGCGGCTTCGATGTCTCTCGAAGCCCTTAAGGCTAACATGAAACCATACAGTCCTCAGCTTCATAAAGCACGAGGGTTTAAAGGAGCAATCAGGTGTGCTGCGTCGATTAAAAAACTTGTCGATGGCGGAGACCTGGTAAATGAAAAGGTGAAGTGCAAGGTGCAGGACGCGTATTCTATGCGTTCTACCCCTCAGGTTATAGGCGCCGCGCATGACGCCGTAGAGTTCGCGGTAAAGCAGGTTGAGATAGAACTTAACGGAGTTGGAGATAACCCTGTCTTCTTCCCTGAAGAGGATTTGCAGATATCTGGAGCAAATTTTCAGGGTTCACCCGTTGCCCTCCCTATGGATATGATCAGTATAGCTGTTACAATGGTCAGTGTTATGTCGGAAAGAAGGATGAACAGGTTGAATAATCCTGCTCTTAGCGTCGGCCTCCCGGCTTTTCTAACAGAAGGAGGCGGTATGTTCTCAGGGTTGATGCTCAGCCAGTATACGGCCGATATGCAGATTGTTGAGCAGAAAATACTTTCAACTCCAGCGTCGATTCAATCGATACCGGCTGCCGCTGATCAGGAGGACTTTGTTTCTATGGGAATGAATACGGCGATCAAAAATTTTCAGATACTGGATAATGCCTATGGCATTCTTGGAATCGAGTTTATGGCGGCGGCCCAGGCTCTTGACTTCCGCAAATTCGAGTTCGGAAAGGGAGTAACGAAGGCCAAGGAAGTAATAAGAAGGCATGTTGACTTTCTTGATGTGGACAGGCCGCTTTACTCTGATCATACAAGGATGAAAGAGCTTGTAAAATCCTGTGAGATACTTGAAGAGGTCGAGAAAGAAGTCGGAAGTCTCGGTTAATGGCTTTATTAAAGATCAATCGAGGGTAAGTGTGAAATTATGGATACCGCTATTCAATGGATTAAGATTAATCTCGGGATTAGCCCAGGTGTACAGATAAAGTTTTTCTTATCCATTTTGCTAATAGTTGCTATCTGGGTTATTCGTAAAATAACATTAAGAATAGCCTATAGGCGCTTGGAAGAAATAAGAGGCCGATATCAGTGGCGGAAAATGTCGGGTTATATTGCCGTATTTTTCGCTGTGCTATTTGTTGGTAGGATATGGATTCATGGTCTCCAGACATTGGTGACATTTATGGGGATTATGTCCGCGGGGCTTGTTCTGGCGCTCAAAGATCCAATAGTTAATTTTGCCGGGTGGATATTTATTGTGTTGCGTCGTCCGTTTGAATCGGGAGATCGTATCCAGATTGGGGAATCCACCGGAGATGTTGTGGATATAAGGGTATTTCAGTTTTCTCTTATCGAGGTGGGAAACTGGGTTGACGCTGATCAATCCACGGGGAGAATTATTCATGTTCCTAATGGAAAACTTTTTACCGAGGCGCTTGCTAACTATAGCGCTGGATTAGAGTATATCTGGAATGAGATTCCGGTGCTTGTAACATTCGAGAGTGATTGGGAGAAGGCAAAGAAGATACTTTTCGAGGTAGGCGCGAAACATGCCGGGCATTTGGAGAATATCGCCCGCAATCAGCTTAATGGAATGAAAGGTAAATTTCTTATTCATTACGAAAAACTAACTCCAACAGTATATACCACAGTGAAGGGCAGTGGGGTTATGTTGACAATTCGTTACATGTGCAACCCCCGCGCGCGAAGGGGAAGTGAACAGGAGATATGGGAAGATATTCTTCACCGTTTTGCCGAGCACGAAGATATAAATTTTGCCTATCCCACTCAACGAATAAATGTAAAAAATTAAATACAATGGATGAAATTTTGAGAAAACATGAAGAGTTGCTAATTCAAAAGAGATATAGCAATAATGTGCTCAAGAGAAATTTAATATTAATAAAAAGAGGATAGATTATGTCAGAATTTATAAATAATAGCGAAAACAGGGTAAAAGACCTTCTCGCCTTTTCGCTTGGGATTATGAACGGTGAAGATGGCAAAATGCTTATTGAAAAATACAAGGATGCAATAGATAATGTTACGCCTTATGATATGCTTGCACTTGAAGATAAACAAATGCAAATGGGGATTACACCAAAAGCAATAAAGAAAGATGTAGAAAAGGTAATTAATATATTCTTTAAAAGCCTTGAAAAATATCCGTGGGAAAAACCGAAAGAAGATACATTTCTTTATCACCTCATGCTCGAAAATCAAGCATTTATCTTCAGATTGAATCAGATAAAGAAAATCGTCAAAAGCTTTAAAGGAAAAGAGAGTATTGATTTTAATCAAATGCAAAAAGAATTA
>JAGHBT010000154.1 GCA_021160845.1 bacterium
GCCCTGGAGTTGATATAGAAAAGTGCGAAAAGGTAGCAAGAGGTTTTCAAGGAGTAGAATTTTACACAAGAATATGCCAGTTGGATCCGCCGCGAAATCCTCCCGCGTGATACCCTTTGCGGAAAATCGAAAAAGACAGTATTTCTGTTATGCCATGCTTTGATTATGGTAGTATATTATTAGGATATTGACGATTGAGTGGTTTGTTTTAATTATTTTGTAGGGCAACACAGTCGGAGAAATGCCCGCGATCGCGATTATTTGTGGTACGCGTGTGAGGAGAAACGGCTTTTGGAAAAAAATATGCGCTTGAAAGCAAAAAAGAGTCTGGGGCAGAATTACCTTGTCGCTGATGCCGTGGCCGGCAGAATAGTTGAAGCGATTTCTCCGAAGGTGGGGGAATTAATATTCGAAATAGGTCCGGGAAGGGGAGCGTTGACCTCGCATCTTTCCGCTAGCGGGGCGGATGTTGTAGCCTTTGAAATTGACAAAATGCTTGCTGAAGAACTAAAGCAAGTGTTTAGAGATAACGAGAATGTTGAAATAGTGAAAGAAGATATCCTTAAAGTAGATTTTGGCGCCGAAGCGGGAAAAAGAGGGAAGAAAAACTATAAGATAATCGGGAATATTCCGTATATGTTAACAAGCACTATTATTCTTCGAATTCCCTGGGAGGCTGGCAGCACAGTTGCTGTAATTATGGTTCAAAAGGAAGTGGCGGATCGGATTGTCACTCCGGTGGGGGAAACTAACTGTGGATTGCTGACGGTCTTTTTGCAGAGTTACTTGAATGTCGAGAGGGTGTTAAAGGTAGCCGCCGGTTCATTTCGCCCGCGGCCGGGGGTTGACAGCGCGGTTTTAAGGCTTGCTCCTGTCCGGATAAAAGGCGCTCCGGCGGATAAGAAATTGTATTTTGCTTTTTTGAAGAAGGCCTTTTCGATGAGAAGAAAGAAACTCAGGAATGTTCTTTTTAGAAGAGACGCCGCCGCGAAGAGAGAAGGGGTAAAGAGACTTGAAACTCTATCCGGGGTCGATCTGAGCAAGAGGGCGGAAAATTTAAAATTGGACGATTGGTTCAATCTCTTTTCTTCGTATGTGGAGATGGGATGAGGTCAATTAAAGTTATTTTGGGAATTATTGTTTTGATATCGCTCTACGGCAGAGGGGTCTCTGCCGTAGAGCGGGGTGATACAACAAAAGCGGAAGGGAACCCCGCGGCGAGAGATACAACAAACGAGACTGAGTCACCCGATACTACAAAAGTGCGACTGCTAACGCCTAAATGGAGTGTTAGTTCCAAAGCCGGGATGTCGACGATAAGTTTGCGCAGCAGTATGAACATGATCATTAATCCGGGGGGAGGATGGATTGCAACGAGTAGAGTCGAAGTTGGAAAAAGGAAAAATCGTACCCGTCATATGGTTGATCTATCGGAAAGCCTTAGGAATTCAGCCCGTAAAATAGTGCCTGGTCTATATATAGTTTCTTTCGAAGTGGGGAAGGATTACAGAAAGAGCAAAACGGTTTCGCTGTCGCGTTTCGGAAAGGAGATTGTTTTCGAGAATGAAAGAGCGGGGATAGGTGTCGACTATCAAAAGCCCGTTCTAAACTCGACAAAATCTCTTTTTTCCGTTAAGGGGGATTATGTCAGAGGGCAGCAGGATTTTAAGTATGACAGGAAGATGTCAGGAAATGCCAGTGGGCATCTGAGTTACGCGTTCGGGGATAATTTCATTTTAGGTGGTGGATACGGCACTTTTATGTCGAGAGAAGGCAGCGAGATAGGCTCAATTGAATTTAAGAATATACCGAGCAGAAGCGATACCTTTAAGATTAATGCGGGGTATAATAAGAGCGCGGATCAATTTCTAACCATTAACTATGAAAGAAAGAGTGGAAATATAAAGAGGGTGGACCCTCCAAGGGGAAATTCACTCGAGATACTTGACAATCCGGAATTGGCAAAGAGGGAAGAAATAGATGAAAAGGGGGAAATCCTTAATATTCATTCAGCTTTTAAACCAGCGAGCTTTGTCTCGCTGGACATAGAATTTAATCATTCACTTGACGATAAGGAATATGATGTGGATAAACGATTATCAAAAAGGTATGAAAAGAGTAACCTGAAAGCCACAACCGTTTACAAATTCAGCGAAAATGGGTCGGCCACCTTTAATTTTGAAAAAACAAGCACAGATATGGATTATGGATTTAATTCTGTTTCGAGCTACAGCGAAGATGAAAATCAAGTTGGATTCAGGGCTTCTCAGAATTTGGGGGAGGGTTGGGATATATCCGCGAATGGAAGGATGTCATTAAGCCAGAAATTCTATAAAAGATATGAAGAAAACCCCCGCGATGTGGATCATTTCTATTATGGAGGCGGGGCAAATATGTCCGCCAAGCCATTTAAAAATGTAGATGCCAGCGTTGAGATTAAGGCCAGCCGCTATGAGACCAGAAATATTGACGTCACGCTGTCCAGTGACAACCGCGTTGAATATATATACAGGTTAATCCCTGGATTTACAGTGAATCCTCTTGGTTGGCTAACCCTTTCGCAAGCCTACGAGGTAAAAATGGAATATACCGAGTTTACATTCGATGAAAATAAAAACTACCTCGACAGCACGACAATAATGAGCACGAAAGCCAAAATGACATTTAAAAAAGGTATCAGTTTTGGTTTTGATCATAAATATGATATGAGAGATACCGGAAGTTATCTTACATTCGGAAACGAAAAACACTACAATAGGAC
>JAGHBT010000305.1 GCA_021160845.1 bacterium
CACATTATCACCGGAATTATTCAGGCTAAGGCCATATACGGGCAATCCGTTTGCGTCCTCCCATATTTTCGAATCACTTCCGAAAACAACCCGAATTTCACCAGAATCGATCGTACCGGAAAATCCATACCGCCACAATCTGGGTTCATTGCCGTCACAGATAAGATACCCGGAGAGATCCACCGTGCTGTTACCTGAATTTATGATCTCAATCCATTCGTCGTTTCGGTAGTTATATTCACCGTCACCATCCCAGTCCCTCGCGGGGTCAGCCATAAATTCATTCAGGATTATCTCGGCTGAACCGCTCTCGGAAAGAACTGTTGTAATTGAAATGAAGATCGACAAGAAAATTAAAAGCGCTTTCTTCATCATCTTCCTCCCTTCACAATACACATAAAAAAGCACCAATTACATCACTTAAGAGCTGTGCCGCACAGACTCAAGTACAACTTTATTTTAGCACAGAAATAAATAGTGTTCCAGGAAAATCTTAATGCGGAGTACTTCAGTATAAAAAATTTACTTTTTTAAAAGATTGTAAGAAGAAGAAACACTTTTAAGAAACAAATAAGGAAACACCTTTTATAAGGTGTCTCCTTATTTACAATTTAAATAGCGTGGGGCTCTCTTCTGTCTTCCAAATCAGCTTAATATACTACTCAGGTAATTCCTTTTTCTCAAGATGCGCGGCAAGAAGCAGTGCAAGCCCGAGGAAAGTCGGTACAAGCCCCCACACTCCATTCATAATACCGGCGGCTCCCCATATTCCAATTACAACGGCGATACCAATAAATGCAAAAATCAGCCCCCACATTCTTATCGTAAAATATCTCGGTCTGTACTCCTTCTTTATCACGGGTTCTTTGGGAAGCTCTATCCCCTTTTCCATCGCGAGAATAATTTCTTTGTGTTTTAATTCCTTCGCGCGCATTCCCAATATAATCGAAGTAATTATGATCGCTACTGTTCCAATAACAACGGTTATAGGAATCAGTATAGCTAACATTTGAGGTCCGACATTAAACATTTAATCCTCCTTTTCACTTGACTGTGAAGATCCAATTCAAAAGGTTTGACAAAGAAATGATCATTTTTGTTTCAACTTTCACTAATTTTTTTTAATATCGGTGTCGTGACAGAAAATTATTCGCGATAATACAGAAAATCAGGCTTTTTTGAAACATTTTACCCCCCTCGTCTGTCTTACCTCTATAGAGGAGCGTGGCTTGAAAGGTAACATCGACAATGAACTGGTCAAGAAATCAGTTAATGGAAATGAAAAAGCCTTTCGTGAAATTATAACGAGGTATAATGGGGTTGTCTATGCCGCCGTTCGGAGCATTATGGGAAACAGCGATGAAACAGATGATACCGTTCAGGATATATTTATTAAGATATATAAGGGTCTTCCCCGCTTTAAAGGGAAGGCGCGCTTTTCAACATGGGTATATAGTATCGCGAGAAACGAAGCTCTTAACGCCCTTAAGAGGCAAAAAATGAACCTTTACAACATTGAAGAATTTCATAATCTCACAGCGTCAAACGATACACCCGAAGAGGCCTATAGCAAAAAGGAGGTAACACGCAGTCTTGAAGGCTACCTCGAAAGGCTTAATAATAACTATAGAGCTGTCATAGAGCTTAGATATCTCGCTGAGAAATCCTATCTGGAGATAGCTGATATTATGGATATTCCGATCGGTACGGTTAAAACGTATGTTTACAGTGCGAAGCTCAGGTTGAAAGAACTAATGACAACCGGGTGTCATAACGAGCAGCTAAAGCGGGGAAAAGCATGAAATGCGAAGAAATTGAAAAACTCCTGCCGTCCTTTGCCGAAGGGCAAATCAGCGATGAAGAAAAAAGGGATATTGAATCTCACCTCTCAAACTGTCCTCTGTGCAGAGAATCTTACAGAAGTTATATTTCTCTTGAGCAGTCACTTTCTACTCTTAAAAATAATCTGCCTCCTTCACGGATTGTCGCAGATTCGGTAGTTAAGAGACTTAACCTAAAGGAAGGAAAGGTTTACATTACACGTTTCTTGAATCTACCTGTTGCTGTCTCCTTCTTTATGATAATTCTATCCATGATTACCCTCTTTTACCACAACTGGATATTCAATGTTGCCGTCTTCTGCACTGAAAAGATTACACCTCTGTTTAATAATTATTTAGAAAATCTTCCGACTTGGATAACCGGGATAACCTCACAATACTTCTGGCCGGTCTTAGCTATCTTTATTCTCTTGAATCTTTTGATCGTACTCTCGGGCGGAATGGTCGTAAGGCATTTCGTAAGAGAATAAATTGGTAAATCTGCGTATGGGGCACGATACTTAAGCGCCGAGTTTATTGCTAATCATATCCTTCACCAGCGCCGGATTAGCCTTTCCCCTGCTTTCCTTCATAACCTCTCCGACAAAGAAACCCAGAAGCTTTTTTTTCCCTTCCCTGTATGACTCAACTTCAGAAGGATGGGCTGAGATTATAGCATCTACCATTTCTTCAAGCTCGCTTGAGTCACTTATCTGCTCAAGCCCCAGCTCTTTTACAACCGTTTTCGGGTCAGCACCGGATTTGATCATTTCAGCAAAAACATCCCGACCGGCAGAACCGCTAATAATCCCACTATCTACAAGCCCAATTAGCTCCGCGAGTCTTTCCGGTTTTATAGGGAAGGCTTCTATTGCGCAACTTAAATTCTTCAGTTCTCCCATCACCTCCCTCATCACCCAGTTCGCGCTCTTCTTTGCAAGACCCGTGAATTTCACAACAACTTCAAAATAATCGGCGATACCCTTTTCAGCGCATAGTACAACTGAATCATAACCGATCAGTTCATATTCCTCCCTGAATCTTTTCTCGCGCTGAGTGGGCAACTCCGGGATCATCTCCCTCGCGCTGTCAATCCACGCTTTGTCCACTTCAAGTGGCAGAAGATCCGGCTCAGGGAAATAACGATAATCATGCGCTTCCTCCTTGCTTCTCATCATAACAAGCCTGCCGTTATCAGCATCCCAGAGATTCGTAACCTGTCTTACCCTGCCACCCTCCACAAGAATCCCCCTCTGCCTCTCGACCTCAAATTCAACACCCTTCTCAACTGCCTTAAAGGAATTCAGATTCTTAATCTCGGTCCTTGTTCCCAATTTCGTGCTTCCAGCGGGACGGAGCGATATATTAACATCACAACGCATAGAACCCTCTTCGAGGTTTCCATCACAAATCCCGAGATACCTTAATATCTGCTGAAGCCTCATCAGATATTTAACGGCCTCTCTTCCCGTTCGAATATCCGGTCTGCTGACAATTTCAATAAGAGGCACCCCACAGCGGTTAAAATCCACCAAGCTCTCCTTGCCGGTTTTATGCGACATTTTACCCGCGTCATCCTCGAGGTGTATTCTTTCAACCCTTATGCTTCTCTGTCCCCCCTCGGTTTCAATCTCCACTAAACCATTTTCACATAGCGGCTTGTCATACATAGATATCTATGTATGACAAGCCGCTATGTGAAAATGGTTTAGTGGAGATTGAA
>JAGHBT010000043.1 GCA_021160845.1 bacterium
ATATCCATTTGTGTAAGAACATTAAATCAGCACTCAAAATAAACCGACTACACTATTTTAAATAAAGGAAACATAATGAACAACCTCGAAAAACACAAAAGCAAGGCCTTAATTATAATAATTGCCTTTCTGCTTTTTATGCCGGCCGGCAGCAAAACACAGGGCTTTTTCACTACACCCCAAACCCTTGTCACCACAGAGGGCCACCTTTCACAAAGCGCTTTTCACATTGGATCATCAGGATACATAGCAATAACCGCAGACATAACGAACGGCTGGCACATAAATTCTCCATCTCCACCCGACGCCTACCTGATCCCGACGCGCCTTAAAGTGACAATGCCGAACGGGATAACAGTGGTTAATACCCTCTACCCGGAAGCGGAAGAAAAGATGCTGGAAATCAGCGATTCTCCACTCCCGCTTTATGAAGGTAAGGTAACATTCGGAATTATATTTAAAGTCAGCGAAGATATTAACCCGGGTAATTACAAAATTGCCGCTACACTTAACTACCAGGGATGCAACAATATGACCTGTCTTCAGCCCGCTGACTCAAGGGTAGAAATCAAACTCAATGTCGTAGAGCAAAAAGAAAAAGTAGAGGAGATAAACAAGAATATATTCTCAGCGGCCCCTTTCTTAAACAAAAATGGCGAGCCTGTAATTAAAGATATGGGGGGGATATCCGACAATTCCAGCGAAGGGAAAAATCAGGGGGAAATAGGTATTGCAACGCAGAAGCAAAAGGAAAACAAAGAATCCGTCAGTGAAATGATAGAAAAACGGGGGATTCTTCTTTCCCTTCTAATTATCTTCCTCGGTGGACTCGCTCTTAATCTCACTCCATGCATCTATCCTCTTATACCAATAACAATCAGTTTCTTTGGAGGCCAAGCGGAAGGCAAAGGGTCAAAGGCACTCGGATTATCCCTTCTGTATGTATTGGGAATCTCAATTACATACAGTGCTCTTGGAGTAATCGCTGCCACTACAGGGGGAATATTGGGAGCTGCTCTACAAAACCCCTGGGTTATATTTTTTATCGCTCTTATTCTCCTGGGACTTGCCGCATCAATGTTCGGTCTATGGGAAATCAGAATGCCCATGTTCGTTATGAAAAGAACCGGGTCAGCCAAGAAGGGAACCCTTGGCGCCCTCCTGATGGGCTTAACTGTCGGTATTGTAGCCGCTCCGTGTATCGGTCCATTTGTACTTGGCTTACTTACATATGTCGGGAAAATCGGAAACCCCATCCTTGGATTTATTATGTTTTTTACTCTTGCATGGGGAATGGGCATCCCCTTCATTATTCTTGGAACTGTATCGGGCAGTATCTCCCGTCTGCCGCGTTCAGGTGTATGGCTTGAGTGGGTAAAACAGATTTTCGGATTTATTATTATCCTGATGGCATTCTACTTTACCAGATACCTTCTCGGCACAAAAATCACATACACCGGATACGCGCTAACAGCTCTCTCGGCAAGCATCTATCTTGGCTGGATAATAAAAACACCCGGTAGTGAAAAAGGCTTTAAAATTATCAAGAAGGTTGTCAGCTTTATCTGGTTGATAGCCGCCATTATTCTCATAACACGCCCCGGGGGGCCAATAATAGAAACTCAGGAAGGTTCTCACATACAATGGGTAACATATACTGAAGCCGAATTTGATAAGGCAAAGTTGAGCGGAAAGCCAATTATGATGGATTTTACAGCAGACTGGTGTATTCCCTGCCATGAGCTTGACCATAAAACCTTTTCAAATCCGGAGGTCATGAATCTCGCGAGAGACTTGATTACAATAAAGGTAGAGCTGACAAATTCCAATGCCAACTCTGAAAAAATTAAAAAAGAGTTTAATATAAAAGGAGTTCCAACTATCCTCTTTTTTGACAGTAAAGGTAATCAAATCAGTAAACTAAGAATTAGTGGTTTTATTAAACCTGAAAGGCTAATTGAGAAAATAAAAAAACTCGAATAGAAAATATACATTTGAAATATGACTAAACATGGTTTTAATAAGATATTGATTTTATCCATCTGGGAGAATCTCTGGTCACTCGGTGAAGGTTGTGGCGTCCCTGATGAACTACACTTCATCAATGGACTCCACTCAAAGGGTATTGAAATATTCCTTTTAAAACCTGAACCCGAGGGACACATTGATGACCACGAACAAATCGGAATCAACAAGTACACATACCCCAGTATCGTCAGCTCATTTGAAAAACTACCGGGGCCAATCGGAAGATTTTTTATCTCCGTATATTTCCCCTATAAGATAACTAACAGGCTTAAATATCTCGCAGAGATGATAAAACCTGATCTTATTTTAGGGCTTTCCCACCAGTCAATCCAGCCGGTCAGCAAGGTTGGCCGCGAGCTTGGAATTCCTACCGCCGTCAAACTCTTTGGCGTAATGCGTCTGGGCATAAATAAACTCTCCCGATTAAAATACTGGTATTCCAATTTCGATCAGATTAATTCACTGCGCTATCCTGTTAACCGTTACATTGTCTTAAACGATGGAACATTGGGCAAAGAAGCCCTTATCGGCAGAGGAATACCCGAAAGCGAAATATCATTCCCGCAAAATGGAATGAGTCTTAAATGGACTGAAATGAAAATTGATAGAAGAGAAATCCGTGGATCGATGGGATTACCGGAAGATGATATCCTGATCGTTACTCTTTCAAGATTTGTCAAATTGAAAAGAATAAGTCATTTACTAAAAGCAGCCGCCAAAATAAGCGATAAAACCATAAAACACGTTTCTTTTGTGTTAGCCGGAGATGGGCCCAGGAAGGAATATCTTATCCGAAAAACCAGGGATCTTGGTTTGGAAAACAGGGTTTATTTTACCGGCGCTATACCATATAAACGGGTGCCGGAATTACTAAAAGCATGTGACATCTTCGCTGGAACAAGTGAGCTTACAAACATGGCTATGCCTACCTGTGAAGCAATGCTCTGTGGGCTGCCCGTTGTGGCATACAATGTCGCTGGTACATCCGAGGTTGTCCGCGATGGCGAAACCGGATTTTTGGTTGAAAATTCAAATACTGACGCTTTTGCCAAAAAACTCTCTCTTCTCATAAACGATAATGATCTCAGACAACGCCTTGCGGAAAATGCTGCAACCTTCAGTAAAAAACATTTTGTCGACTGGGATCGCAGAATCGAACAAGAGATAGAAATACTTAAAGCTGTTATTGACAACTACCAAACTTAACACGCCAAAAGAAGTCTCCCTAAAAATAATGAAGATAGTTAAACAAAGGACGCCACG
>JAGHBT010000310.1 GCA_021160845.1 bacterium
AGAGTGCGTGGTGTTCTTTCACTTTATACTGCACTTAGAAAGAATCTTGATAATTACGGTTGCGACATACACGCTCGTTTTAAAAGAGCGTGTAAACTTGCTAAAAACAGTGTACTGAATGGGCCGTTCTATACATATGGATTTTATGATTATAATGAGATGCAGTATAGGTTGCTCCTTGCGGTTGCGAACAAAAACAATGTTGTTGTTTTCTTTCCCGCCGGAGAAGATAACAGGTATAGATTTGCTGCCCGCACCCTTGAGAAATTGGAAAAGGGAGGTTTTAAGCGCGCGGGGCTGAGTGGTAAAAGCCATTGTGATAAACCGGACTTTCAACCTTCGCTTCTTTTGCTGGAAGCCTCAGACGAAGAGGAAGAGGCATCGGCGATAGTGCGGTTAATATTAAAGAAGATTGGCGAAGAGAAGGTTGCTTTGAGGGATATTGGGGTTGTTTATCCCTCATATGAAAATTTTGCTCCGCTCAAGGAGGTATTGGAAGAGGCGGAGATACCATATTTTATAAGCAGTGAACCGGTCATGGAAAATAATCAGCTGTTCCGCGCTGTTGATCTTCTACTTGATATGCTCTCGGGGCAGACTAAAAGAAAGCGGCTCGTTGAGTTTCTGGTTTCGGCGCCTCTTGAAGTGCCTTCTCAGTATGAGCTTAAGGCTGATCCCTTTTTGCTGTGGGTCAGAAAAAGCGCTGAATTCGGGCTAGTTGGAGAAGAAGGCTGGATCGAAGAGAATGACGCTTTGGTTGATTTGCTTTCGAAGAGAGTGGAGTCTCCGGATGCTGATGATGCGGTCCTATCGGCAAAGATTGTGGGTGATGTTCTGAAGCGTCTATTGGACGCGAAAAAGGCCCTTGAGGAAAAACTCACCTGGCAGGAGATGTCCTCCCGTTTGTCCGCTCTATTTAGAAATATTTTTAAAGCTGATTCGGGAGTGGATGATCTTTGTCTTTTCATTGAGAATTTTTCGGGATTTGATTCTGCTTCTCCTCCTGTCTCATTTCCCCTCTTTAAAAGAATTGTTAAAGCCCTTGTCAGTAATTCGAATCGGAAAAGAGGCGCCTTTTTAAGTGAAGGGATAACTCTCTTAACCCTGGATCAAGCGAGGGGACTGTCTTTTGAGGTGCTATTTCTGGCCGGGTTGACCGATGGCAACATTCCCGGTGGAATCAGGCAGGATCCCTTTTTGAAGGATTCAGAAAGGGCAAGGCTGAACGAGTTAACGTCGGGGAATATATTCCTGCAGAAAAAGATGGAAAGACTCGCCGAACAGGAACTTGTTTTTACACTCGCGACGGGGTCTGCCACGCGCGAATTGATTTGCAGTATGCCTCTTTTTGAGGCTTCTTCCGGTAAAAAACGGATAAAATCCTTCTTTCTGGAATCCTTTGAAAACCGTGAGGCGGATAGTTCGGGAGACAAAAGGCTTCATAGGAAAAGAGTTACCAGAAATAAGATGCCGGAGCGGGATGAAGAAATTTTAAGTATTGATGAGTTTGATTATTCCCAGGCCTTATTGTTTCGTGCATCCTCTGGTGGACAGTTCCCGTCCGGAAGATTTTTTGCCAAATCTATAAAAATGCTTAAGAATAGACACGGTATGAATCGTTTTACTCCGTGGGACGGTGTTTTTGAATCGAAAAGTGCCCGCGAGGGTATTCGTTCAATGCTGGTGGAAAAAGATTATTCATTTTCCGCGACATCAATGGAGCGGTACGCGAAATGCCCCTTCTCGTTTTTTATGAATTATTTTCTTGGGGTTGAATCGATTGAGGAACCGGAAAGAATTGTCAGTATTAATTCTATGCAGAGGGGTTCTATAGTTCACAATCTTCTTGAAAGCCTTTACAGAAATTTAGATAAAGAAAACCTGCTTCCTCTTCAAAATGATAAATGGCAGCGGATATCGCAGATTTTAAGAAAAACCGCCGGTATAATCTTTGCGGAATATTCGGAGGAAAATTTTGTTGGGTTCGGACTCTTGTGGGAGATTGAAAAACAGGAAATGGAACGTTCCGTAGAGATGTTTCTCGAAAAAGAGCTTGAGGAAAAGGGAGGGTACACTCCGGTTTCATTTGAAAAATCGTTCGGCTTCGGCGGAAAGAACGTCGAAATCGAACTTCCCGGAAAGAAAAAGATTAGATTCAGAGGAAAAATCGATAGGATCGACTTTAAAGGGAATGAAGGTTTTAGAGTAATAGATTATAAAACGGGCAAATTGAAAGGGAAAGATAATGATTTAAATGGCGGCAATTACCTTCAGCTTCCGGTATATCTTCTGGGTGCTTCCTGTATTTCCGGCCGGCCTGTAGAGTCAGGTGTCGCCGAGTACAGAAAGGTGAATAAAAAGGGGGGGAAGAGTTCTGTGAAGTTTAGCGGGACGGAACTGGAAAACGATAGGGCTGAGTTTAATGAAATACTGAGAATTATTATAAGCGGGATAGAGGATGGACTCTTTTTCGCGTTTCCATCGCGGGATAACTGTAAGTTTTGTCCGTTTGCTTCTGTGTGCCCGGCCGGCAAAACGGCCATTTTTAAGAAGAAGGCTGTTTTTGATGATAGGTGCCGTGATTATTTAGAGATGAAAGGTCTGCTTCAGGGAGAAAGAGATGAATAGCAGAGAAAAGCCTCTTGTCGATCAGGCTCAAAGGGAAAAAGCTGTAGAAGCGATCGATGAGTCCATCTGCCTTGAAGCCGGAGCGGGAACGGGAAAAACAACTTTGCTCGTTAACCGTTATCTGTCGATTTTAAAAATGGGGAGAGCGAAATGTACGGAGATAGTTGCTATCACCTTCACAGAGAAAGCGGCCGCGGAGATGAAGACGAGGCTGCGGAGGGAGATAACAGCGCTCGCCGAATCGGATGCCGATGGCGATTCTAAAATAAAAGGGGCTCTTGTTGATTTGGAAAGGGCGCCTATATCTACAATTCATTCTTTTGCCTCTTCGCTTCTTAGAGATTTTCCTGTGGAAGCGGGTATAGATCCCGGGTTTTCCATGCTTACCGATCCTGATGATTCTTTGTTTCTGGAGGAATGCTGGTATGATTTTCTTTCCAAAACATCACATCCGCATGATTACTTTTTAAAGCGTTTCCTGGGTATCGGCGGTGGGGTCGACAAACTGAAGGAGCTTGCCTTAGCTTTTTACTACACCCGTTCACAAAGATACGTGACGGGCATTCTGGAAAATAAAGATATAAAAAATAATGATCTGAAAGAGATTATGTTAAAAAGAGATAACGGTAAAGCGGGAAAGGATCTGATAGATATCAGCCCGTTTTATAAAGCTTTAAACGAATACGCCAAGCTGCTGTTACAGCTGATTGGGGAGTATTGTATAACCCCGGAAGATAATGGATATAAAGAGATAGACAGATTTCTAAAGCAGTTTGCAATAGCTTGTAAATTGGAGGGTGAGGCGCTCGAAGACTTTCTTCTGCAGATTGATATGCCGAAGGCCAAAGGTAAGAAATCGAACTGGAATCCGCCTGAGAAGTGTACCGAGCAGAAGGAAATTGTAAAGGAGATGGCGAGCCTTCAGAAAGAGTTCAGACAGCTTTTTATGGACAGGGTTATAGAGGGCCTAACATTTTGGTTTGAGGAATTTCTCGGCTATACGGAAAAACAAAAGAAAGCGGAAGGGGTACTCGATTTTGACGATCTTCTGATCGAAGCGAGAAAACTTCTGGGAAATCCGGAAGTGCTTGAGTTTCTTCAGGAACGTTACCGATATATTCTTGTTGATGAATTTCAGGATACCGATTCTCTTCAGGCGGAGATTGTCTTTTTGCTTGGGGGGATGGGAAAAAACGGGAAGCTGCCCGGAAATTCTGAACATTCAAGTTTGTTTATTGTTGGAGATCCGAAGCAGAGTATTTACAGATTCAGAAAAGCCGACATTGAAGTTTACGAGACTGTAAAAGAGCATTTTTTCGATAAGGTTTCAAATCTCAAAATAAGCCAGAATTTCAGGTCGGGAAGCGGGATTTTAAACTGGATAAACGCGGCATTTTCCACTTTGATAAAGAAGCCCGAAGACGGCAGATATCAGCCGGTCTATGAATCTATTCACCCTCACCGCAGCGACGCGGACACGGCTGTAGCCTTGCTCGATCTCGAGTATAAAGATAAAGATATGAAAGCTGACGAGCTTCGCGCTATGGAGGGGAAAGGTGTGACGAGACTGATTAAATGGCTCATAGGAGAAGAAAGGCTTGTTAGAGATGTGGACACCAAACAGTTCCGGCCGGTGAAATATAGCGACATCGCTTTGATCTACCGTGGAAGTACCGGTCTGGAAAACTATGAAAATCCACTTCGGTCCGAAGAAATTCCATATGTTGTCGAAGGGGGCGGGCTTTATTTTACCCGGCAGGAGATCCGTGATCTTTCAGCCGCTGTCTGGGCGATAGAAGATCCATGGGATTCTGCCGCTCTTGTTGCGGCTCTTCGTTCATCCCTATTTGGGTTTAGTGACGAGGAAATATATATCTTTAAGGAAAACGAAGGAAAACTGAATTATCTCTCAGAAGAAGTTTCTGGATGGACCGGATTTGAAGATTTTGAAAAAGCCTTCGGGCTTCTGGCTGATCTGCATAAAACCCGGAATCAAAGGGGAGCGGCGGAAACTATAAAGGAACTCGTGCGGAGGACAAATTTTAAAGAGGTCTCTCTTTTTAGAACTCATGGCGATCAGAGGGTCGCGAATATTGAGAAGGCGCTGCAGAAGGCTCGTGATTTCGATAAGTCGCTTCATTCATTCAGATATTTTGCCAGATGGATTAAGGATCAGTGTTTATCAGGAACCAAGGAGGGAGAATCATCTCTTGTTGAAGAAGATGAAAACGCGGTCAGACTGACTACTATCCATAAATCCAAGGGGTTGCAGTTCCCCGTGGTAATTTTGATAAACCTGCTTCAGGAAATCAGCTATAAGAATCGTATTTTAATAGATGGCGGCAGGAAAATAGATTTTAAGTTAAATGAAAAATGGCAGACAAGTGAATTTGCGACTCGGTTTGAACTGGATAAGTTAAAGGAAAACGCTGAAAACGCGAGGCTTCTCTATGTGGCTGCCACAAGAAGCGGTGATCTTCTTGTAATTCCTAACATACGACGGAAGAAAAGCTATTTCCAGCTTCTTGAAAACAGTCTTCCCGTTGACCCGGATGAAAAAGATATTACCGGGGAAGCTAGGGGCTTAGTTTCGCGTTTGTGTGTTTCACAATTTCCTTCTATGAGCGATGTAGCAAAACCCTATACGCGTATACGCAAAATAGATAACAGCTCAGGAAATGAAAAAGAGAAGAGAAAAGAACGGTGGCTTGCCAGCAGAAAAGAACTTATTGGGAAGGCTGCCGCTGCTCCGCTGGTGGTTTATCCGTCATCCGTGAAGAGAGAATTGTTCACAGACCGGTCTGATTTCAAAGAACCGCCGCGGGAACCCCGAAGCGGTGAGGGGGGAGCAGGAAAGTCTGCCGAGTTTGGACTGGCCTTTCACCGTTTGATGGAGCTTGCTGATTTTAAGGCGCCGAACGATCTTAAAAAACTGGCCGAGGCGGTTTCGATCGACTACGGCCTGGCCGGGATGGAAAATGAACTTGTTTCTCTGGCGGCAAAGGCCTTGTCGTCGGATCTTATAAAAAGGGTTTCAAAATCAGAGAAGATTTTCCGTGAAGTGCCTTTCTCGGTTCCCGTTCACGGGAAGTCCCCGGGCGCTGATTCAAAAGAAATAGAATACATAAATGGAAGAATTGACCTGCTGTTTGATTTTGCCGGGGAGTGGACGGTGGTTGATTATAAAACGGATGACATAAAAGATATCGAAGAAAGATTCAGGCTTTACCGAGGTCAGGGTGCTGTATACGCTCTGGCTTTAAAAAGACTTGGAATTGAATTAGCAGGCGGAGTCGTATTCTATTTTGTCCGCCCGGATAAGGAAATGACCTTGAAAATTTCAGATATTGGAACAGATGATCTAATGGGATTTTCCTTCGATTAGGATATTATGACAAAGTGATCGGTTCTGGAGAACAGTTTGTCTTTCGGCCTCTTGATGGGAAGAAATTTTAGCTGGTAGCTTATCTATAATTGCCGGACATTAACAGCCGGTACGCGGGGAATCTTGACAGAGATAGGGTATGCCTGTATCTTTTGTTGAGTTTGTGTGAATTATCCTTTAGGACTTTCATGAATGGATAGTATGGATCTTCGTTTAAATACCGAACCGCTACGAAAAGGGATGAACCTGTTTATTTTGCTGTTTGTGGCGGGATCTGTGTTTTCAATTGCCGTGACACAGATGGCGCTAACCCTGGCAGTATTGTTCTGGATTATGATCATGCTGAGGGAGAAGAATTTTCTAGTGCGTAGAAGCTCCCTCGATTACTACTTCCTTGCTTTTGCCGTAATCGGGTTTGTTTCCCTTGTCTTTTGCCCGGATAAGGGTTCCGTAGTTAATTTTTTGAAACGTATCCTTTTGATCACAATCGTTTATTTACTTGCCGGCAATCTTAGTGAAAAGAGGTTGATCAAGACCCTTCTTGTAACCTTGTCCGGCACTATGATCCTTTTAGCCGTCTTCGGAATATGGAAATATTTAGCGGGAATAGGTGGGCTTTCCGGCAGACTGAAGCTTTTTCATCATTATATGACTTCGGGCGGCATTTTGATGATTGTGGCGTTGATAACATTCGCTTTTCTTCTCGTCAAGGCTCCGCGTAGGGTTCGTATCGCCGCTTTGGCGGCAGTCGGGTTAATGCTGTTGCCTCTGATTTTTACCTTTACAAGAAGCTCGTGGCTTGGACTTATTGCCGGTATGATATTCATGAGCGTTCTGCAGAACAGAAAAGTATTGATCGGCATTGGTATATTGGTAGCGGCTTTTTGGCTATTAGCGACCGGTTCGATGAAAGATCGCGCGGCCAGCGCTTTCGATCCGTCCCATCCGAGAAATACTGAACGTGTTTATATGTGGAAAGCCGGCGCTGAAATGATTAAGGATAATCCGGTGACCGGAGTTGGCGATATTGATCTTACAAAGCTCTATAATGAGTATAAACCGCCCCAGGCGATAGAGTCCCCGGGGCACTTGCACAACAATTTTATCATGTTCGGTGTGATTTGGGGAATTCCCGGCTTGCTCATCTTTTTGATTTTGTTCGGAAAGATTCTGTTGACTGAAATTCGTGTTTTTATATCGGTTCCACAGGAGGAATGGTTACTCAAGGGAGTGGCTCTCGGCGCGCTTGGCACCTTCACCGGATTTCATGTGGCCGGTCTTTTTGAATGGAATTTCGGCGACGCCGAGATCGTTATGCTGTTCTGGATGACGGTGGGATTTTCAC
>JAGHBT010000229.1 GCA_021160845.1 bacterium
GAGTTGGACTAACGGTAGTAGCTATTGCCGATAGGGACACACCCTTTGCTACCATACGTGTGCCGAACGCGGGCGGCATGAATCCATATATCTTTTTGAGTGCCGGATGGAACCTGCTGGTTGAGATCGGTCTGGCACTGGGTATTAATCTGGACAAACCGGAGCGTGCTCGCAAGGTAGGCAACGAATTTATTGAATAGTATATGTTCAAGTAAATTATATTGAAATTGCTGAAACACAAAAGATAAAGGTGTGAGACATCGGCTCAAACACGGTTGATCCCTCGGCTGATTATATATTTGCGTACCAGAAAACCCACCGTTTTTTCGCGCAGGTCTCAAATGGACTGGAAGAGCAGGGGGTTGAAGAGCTCACAGAGCTTGGCGCTTCGGATGTTAAGAGATCCTATCGCGGATTGTATTTCTCCGCGGATCAAGCCACATTGTTCCGTGTAAATTACACAAGCCGGCTTTTAACGCATGTGCTTGCTCCCCTGTTGACCTTTGATTGTCACAGTGATAGATATCTGTATAAAACTGCGAAATCGTTACCCTGGGAGCAACTACTTTCTCTTGATACTACTTTTGCTATAGAGGCGAACGTGTCGGGCAGTCGTATTAAGCACTCGCAATTCGCGGCGCAGCGGCTTAAAGACGCCATCGTGGATCACTTTCGCGATATCAGCGGCGAGAGACCTAATGTCGATCCCAGAAACCCCGATTTGTGGCTTAATCTTTATATTCACAATAATAAAGCCACAATCAGTATAGACACTTCCGGAGGTTCCCTTCATCGACGCGGTTATCGTGTGGCTTCGGTTACCGCCCCCATGCAGGAAACGGTAGCCGCGGCCATAATCAGGTTCAGCGAATGGAAGGGAGTACGGCCCCTTTATGATCCGATGTGCGGTTCGGGAACACTCCTGGCCGAAGCCTATATGTACGTGAGCAGAGTTCCGGCCGGCTATCTGCGGGAGAAGTTTGGATTTGAACGGTTGCCCGATTTTGATGAAGAGATATGGAAAGAGGTTAAGCGGGAGTGTGATCATCGGATTAAGCCGCTTCCGCAAGGGCTGATAAGGGGGAGTGATTTGTCCGGGATCGCCGTCGAGGCGGCGAATGAGAATCTTATGAGACTGCCGGGGGGGGAACAGGTCAAGGTAAGCAAACGGGCTTTTCAGGATATCGACTCACTTAAGAACACCGTGATTATCTGCAATCCTCCCTACGGGCTGCGTTCAAAGAATGCCGGTGAAGCGAGAGAACTGCTAGATGAATTTGTGGTATTTTTGAAGGAACGATGCAGTGGGGCGGTTGTCTATCTCTATCTCGGCAAGAAGGAACTGCTTAAGGATATTTTCCTTCAGGCCACCTGGAAAAAGCCGATCAATAGCGGCGGGTTGCACGGATATCTTGTTAAATACGAGATCCGTTAGGAACTCCGGGGTTTTGTTGAGCGATATGCGGAAGCAATTTTGCCTGAATAATATTAAAATTCTTACAATCGGCAAACGGAAAATGCTTTCTTTACCGTTCATTCCGGCAGTATGATAATATTTAGAAGGTGAGCAGAAAGGCTTTCTAAAGGGATAATAAATTATGATCGGTGACATCAAACTGATAACCTTCGGGAGACTGGCCCGGGATTTTTATAAGGAAGTAGAGGATAGAGCCGCCACGATAAAAATAGGAATCGATTATTTTGATAGTGTCGATCAGAAAAGGTTAAATCAATATAATGCCCTTGCAGCTTTCGATATCCCTCCGGGATTGAATATCTCTCATATCTTGTGGATTCACTCCTTCGGCGCCGGCGCCGACGCCTTTCTTAAAAGGGATGATTTGAATAAATATGTAATGATTTCGCGAACTGTAGGCAGCCTGGGGGGAAAAATAGCGGAGTATTGTCTGTGTCATATTCTTGCCGGAAAACAAAATTTATATGAACTGTATTTACAGCAAAGATCCAAACTGTGGCGGCGAAGAGTTCCGGAAAGGCTTGTAAAAACAAAAATTGCCATACTTGGAACGGGGAATATGGGAAGCGAGGCGGCGAGACTTCTGTCTCAACTGGGCATGGAAGTTTTAGGCGTTAACACTGACGGAAGAGATGTTTCTCATTTTAGACGAAATTATTCTTTGAAGGAGTTTCTTGCAGATCCTCCGGAAATAGATGTCTTGATTTGTACATTACCCTATAGACGGGAAAATACTAATTTGTTAACCGCTGAATTTTTCTCTAATTTTAGGAATATTCACTTCATAAATGTTGGGCGAAGCGAGCTGGTAAAAGAGAAAACAATCATTGATTCTATCAATAAGGGGTATATCTCAAGAGCGACAATGGATGTTTTCGATTTGGAACCGTTACCTGAATCGTCAGAATTGTGGGTAAACGATAGGGTATATATTACTCCGCATCAAGCGGCTATAACTGATGCCCGAGACATTACAGAGAGTTTTGAAGAGGCTTTGGAATCCCTTCTAAGCGACAGAAAAAGTAAGCTGTTTGTTGATCCGTACAAGGGATATTGAAATACTCTCGAAAAAGATAGTTTGCCGGGTTACCCCATATTCCTTATAGAGTAAGGGATAAAGCGCTTATTTTAATAACACGATTTTATGCGAAATCTCGGTCTTCCCCGTTTTCAAAGAGCAGAAATATATTCCGCTCGGCGCCTTGTTACCTGAATTGTCAGTTCCCTTCCATACGATCTGATGTTTGCCCCTTTCCTGAGAGGAATCCAGCAGGAGTTTAACAATTCTGCCCGACGTGTCATAGATTTTAATAATTACCCGAGTCCTCTGTCCAGATTTTATTTGCAGAACCTGAATTACTGCAGGATGTGGGATTAGTAGGGGGTGTATTGTCAATACTGAATTGTCGAATAGTACGGTCCCCCCGCGTCAGCTATTGGGAGGGAGTTCGTAAATGACAAAGTGGCATTGCCGGTAGCAATATCTGTTTCAGCAGGATTACTGTCATCTCTTACTCTTAGCGCTACCGTGTAGGGTATAATTGTAATACCCTCTCCACTACCTATTACATTCATCCTTGAGTATGAGTGTTCAACAACAACCCCTGTTGCCTGAACATCAAAAGTGATGCCGTCATAGTCAAAGTTCCATTCGTAGGCTATGATAGTATGATCGGGAGTGGCAGAGGACAGCCCGCCGTCAAATTGAAATATGATTCCGCAAGGCGCTGTGGAGGGCTGGACCACAAAATCAGCTACAACAACGTTAGCTTCGCCGGATGTTATAACAAGCAATAGAATTATCATTGGTTGGAGAATTCTGTTTATTTTTTTTCTTTTTAGTCTCATATTCGATCCCTTTTTTGTATATTATTGGCTATAGGTTTTTCTGGATTTCTATTCGAATTCTGTTACACACCATAAAAGAATTCGCGGGCCGTGTCAAGATTGACGGTTTTTATAAAACCGGGGGGAAAGATTTAGGAATTGTCAAAGCGTTATGTCAGATATTAGC